>NZ_JBHVAK010000014.1:0-114223 GCF_042667085.1 Nocardia sp. NPDC057353 | reverse complement strand
GTGCACCGGTGCGGGCGCGCGCGACGCCGATCGCCGCCGGGCGGGCTCGGCGGCGATCGGCGTGGGTCAGAGCTGGGCGAGCCGCGGTGCCGCGCCCGCCTTTCGGATGTGCGCGCCCGCCGCGCGGGTGAGTTCCGCTGAGCTTCCGAGCAATCCGTCCAGCACGAGGGTGCGGCGCACGTGCCCCTGCAGAGCGTGCTCGGCGGTGAAGCCGATCCCGCCGAGCACCTGCTGGCAGTGCCTGGCCGCGGTGAACCCCGCCTGTCCCGCCGCGGCCTTCGCCAGCAGTGCGGCGTGCGCCGCCGCCGTGGCCGGGTCGAGGCCGTGCGCCGCGGGCGCGGCGGGGTCGTCTGCTGTGGGCGCCGCGGGGCCGTGTGCTGTGGGCGCGGCGGGGCCGTGTGCTGTGGGCGCGGCGGGGCCGTGTGCCGTGGGCGCGGCGGGGCCGCCGGGCCGGGAGGCGTCGTGCGCCGCGTGGCCTGCGTGCCGGGCGGCTTCGGCCGCCTCGTCGGCGACGAGCAGCGCGGCTTCGGCGCCGTCGAGGGCGACCAGGGTCTCGGCCAGGCGGTGCCGGACGGCTTGGAACGAGGCGAGCGGGCGCCCGAACTGGGTGCGCTCCAGCACGTGCGTGCGGGCCAGCGCCAGCATGGCGTGGCCGGTGCCGAGCAGCCACCAGCCGAGCGCGCGGCGCCCCTCGGCGAGCGCGTGCGCGGGCAGCGTCGTCCCCGCCGCGGCCGCGCGCAGCGGCAGCGCCTCGTCGACCGAGCCCACGCTGCTTGCGCTCGGCTCGCGCCGGTCGGTGCTGCTTGCGCCGGGCTCGCGCAGGGCGGCGCTGCTTGCGCCCGGCTCGCGCAGGGCGGCGCCGGTCTCGCCCTGGCCGTGCCCGTTCGCCCTGTCGTCCGCCGGGGGCGGAGTTCCTGCCCACTCCACCCACCGCCCGCCCGCGAAGGGCAGGGCCGTGGGCGTAGCGCCCGCGTGCCGGAGTACGTCGAGCAGGAGCGGGCCGTGCGAACCGGTCTCGCCGAGTAACCGGAAGACCAGCGGCACGGCGAGCTCCGGCGCGTCGGCGAGCAGTTCGGGCCAGCCGAGTTCGCCGAGCGCGGTGACCAGTTCCGGCCCGGCGGCGCGGAGCATGGTGCGGCGCACCGTGTCGGTCAGCATTGCCACTTCGGCGGTGTCGAGAGCCGAGCTCACGGCTCACTCCTTCCCGAGGTCGAGCAGGCGGCGGGCGATGATGTTGCGCTGGATCTCGGCGGTGCCGCCGTAGATCGTCGCCGCCCTGGAGTAGAGGAACTCGGTGCGCCACGGCCCGTCGTCCAGCTCGACCGCGCCGGGCAGCAGGTCCCGCGCGGTGTCGAAGAGGCGCTGCTCGGCGGTGGCGAGCAGCACCTTGTCGATCGAGGTCTCCGGCCCGAGCTTGGCGCCTGCGGCGAGCCTGCGCTGGGTGCCGAGCGAGCGGCTGCGCACGGTGTGCAGGGCGAGGTAGGCGGCGCCGAGCGCGGCGTCGTCGGGTTGCGTGGTCTGCTCGAGCACCTGGTCGAGGCGGGTGCAGAGGTACGCGATGCGGTGCCAGAAGCAGGTGGAGCGCTCGTGCGGGAGCAGGTCCATGGCGACCCGCCAGCCGTCACCGGGGGCGCCGAGCATGCGCGCGCCGGGAACGACCACGTCGTCGAAGAAGACCTCGGCGAACTCGTCGACGCCGTGCATGGTGCGCAGTGGGCGGACGGTGATGCCGGGGGAGTCCATATCCACGAAGAAGGCGGTGATCCCGTCGTGGCCGGGCCCGGTGCGGGTGAGCAGGACGCAGCGGGCGGCGTACTGCGCCAGGCTGGTCCAGACCTTCTGCCCGGAGACGACCCAGTTCTCCCCGTCGGGAACGGCTTTCGTGCTGAGCGAGGCGAGGTCGCTGCCGGAGCCGGGCTCGGAGAAGCCCTGGCACCACTGCTCCCGGCCGGAGAGCAGCAGCGGCACCATCTCCGCGGCCAGCTCGGGGCGGGCGTAGGAGATCATGGTCGGCGCCAGCACCTCGATCATGGACCAGATGCCGGGCTCGGCCAGGTCGCGGGTGGCGATCTCCTCGCCGAGCACGGCGCGCAGCGCGGCGGGGCCGCCCAGCCCGCCCACCTCGGCCGGCCAGCCGTAGCGGATCCAGCCCGCGTCGAAGAGCGCGCTCCGCACCCGCAGCAGCTGCGCCACCTGGCCGTCGAGGGAGTGGTCCGCATCGGGGGAGAGGTCGTGCTGCGCCAGCCAGGCGCGCAGCGCCGAGCGGAACTCCGCGACACCCCGGTCGCCCGCGAAGTCCGCTCCCGCCGTATCGCCGTCCGCCGCCGAACCCGCGGCCGACCTCGCGTCAGCGCTCATCCCTTGGAGCGCTCGAAGGCGTGCGGGATCCCGGAATCGTGATCCCCGCTGCGTCGGATGAAGGTCATCCGCCGCGTCTTGATCCGCCACCCGTCCGCGGTGCGCACCAGCGCGTCGGTGTAGTACCCGATGCGCATGTCGTGCGTGCTCTGGTCGATGAAGCAGAGCGGCTGGGTGCCTTCCGCGGTGTCGCCGTCGATCTCCAGCACCGGCAGCCCGGTCAGGAAGAGCCCCTTGGGCGCCGCCGCGACCAGGTCGGGGAAGAGGTCGAGGGTGTAGGTGTCGCCGAAGGCGCTGTAGCTGCCGTCCGGCGTGAACACCGCGAGCAGCCCCTCGATGTCGCCCTTGGTGATGGTCACCGCGTAGCGGGCCAGCGTCTGCTGGATCTCCAGCAGGTCGTCACTTCTGGACATGGATCTTTCCGCCCTTCATCACGAAACGCACGTCCCTGGTGTGCGTGATGTCCTCGATCGGGTCACCGGGGACACCGATCACGTCGGCCAGCAACCCCTCGGCGAGCCGCCCGCGGTCCTCGACGCCGATCAGCTCGGCGCCCCGGATCGTGGCCGCGCGCAGCACGTCCACCGCGGGCAGCCCGCGCTCCACCAGCGCCACCAGCTCGTCGGCATTGCGGCCGTGCGGGATCGCGGGTGCGTCGGTGCCGACGGCGATCTTCACCCCGGCCTTGTACGCGGCCAGCACCGAGGTGCGGGCCTTGGGGAACATGAGCGCGGCCTTGGCCAGCAGCTCCGGCTCGGCGTGCGACATGTCCATGGCATCGGCGAGCCGGGTGGTCGGCACCAGCCAGGTGCCGTGCTCGACCATGAGGTCGATGGCCTCGTCATCGATGAGGAAGCCGTGCTCGATGCAGTCGATACCGGCCGCGACGGCGTGCTTGACCGCCTCCGCGCCGTGCGTGTGCGCGGCGACCTTGAGTCCGCGCCGGTGCGCCTCGTCCACGATGGCGCGCAGCTCCTCGTCCGAGTAGTGCTGCGCCCCCGGCGCCCCGGTGAGCGACATGACCCCGCCGGAGACGCAGATCTTGATCAGCTGCGCGCCGTGCTTGATCTGGTAGCGCACCGCCTTGCGCACCTCGTCCACGCCGTTGGCGAGCCCCTCCTCGACGGTCAGCTTGAGCACGTCGGGGGCGAAGGCGGCGAACATGGTCGGGTCCAGGTGCCCGCCGGTGGGGGTGATGGCGTGCCCGGCGGGCACGATCCGCGGCCCCTCGATCCAGCCCTGGTCGATGGCCTTGCCGAGCGCGACGTCGAGCAGGTAGCCGCCGGTCTTGACGAAGAGCCCGAGGTTGCGCACCGTGGTGAACCCCGCGCGCAGCGTGCGCCTGGCGTTGCCGACCGCGCGCAGCACCCGCAGCGCCGGGTCGTCCTTCACGCTGGAGGAGAGCCCGGTCTCGCCGCGCCCTCCCATCAGCAGGTTGACCTCCATGTCCAGCAGGCCGGGCAGCAGCACCAGGTCGCCGAGGTCGACGACCTCGCCGGTCACCGGCCCCCCGACGCCGACGATGCGGTCACCCTCGATGTGCAGGATGCCGGGCCGGACGATCTCGCCGGAATCGACGTCGAGCAGCCCGGCCGCCTTCAGCGTCAGCGCTGTCATCGGCGGCACCTTCCTTCCCAGCTAGGAGAATTACGTTCTCAAATATCAACTAGTAGATTTCCATGCAGGCCGGGCCCTGTCAACGCCGGGTCGGGCCCGCGGTCGCCCGGTCGGGGCGCGTGCATGATGCATAGTGGCACTCTCCCGAAACCAGATATTGATTATCCAAATCTGAGAAGATAGTTTCCGTTGCAGTGCAGCGGCAGAGGAGGACCACGGTGAAACCGCAGCGAACAGTCGTCGCCCTGATGGCGATCGCGCTCCTGATAGCGGGGTGCGGTCGCGAAGGCGGCTCCCGCGAGGAGACCTCGACCGGCGGCGGCAACGCCCCGGCGGCCTCCGGTGACTTCGGCACCCTGACCGATGTCTGCAAGCCGGGCGATCCAGGGGCCTCGTCGGCCCAGGGCGTCACCGACACCGAGATCGAGATCGGCGTCTTCTCCGATATCGGCTTCACCAAGAATCCCGACTTCGTCGACGCCGCCAAGGTCTTCACCTCCTGGTGCAACGCCGCGGGCGGCATCAACGGCCGCAAGATCAGCACCAACCTGCGCGACGCCAAGCTCATGGAGGTGCGCCAGCGCATGCTGGAGGCCTGTCGCGAGGACTTCTTCCTGGTCGGCGGGAGCGCCGCGCTGGACGGGCTGGGCGTCAAGGACCGGCTGAACTGCCTGCTGCCGGAGTTCCCGGCGCAGGTCACCCAGACCGCGAACACCGGCTCGGACCTGCAGCTGAACGCCGGGTCCACCATGTCGGAGAACGTGAACCCCTACACCGGCTTCCAGGACTGGCTGATCAACACCGCCTACCCGGACTCCAAGGGCGCGATCGGCATGATCAACGGCGACAACCCGATCACCAAGGTGATGGGCGAGAAGCTCACCGAGTCGCTGAAGGCCGCGGGCGCGACCATCACCTACAGCGACCTGTACCCGATCTCCGGCGTCCCGGACTGGACCCCCTACGCGCAGGCGATCAAGGCCGCGAACGTGAAGGGGCTCATCTTCTTTGGCGAGTTCCGCTACCTCGCCAAGCTGGAAGAGGTCCTGACCAGCATGAACTACAAGCTGGACTGGATCGACGCGAACTCCAACTCGTACAACGAGATCTTCCTGGACGCCGCCAAGACCTCGCTCGGCTACCAGAACAACCTGGCGGACCTGACCGACACCGCGCCGCTCTCGGCCGCCGACAAGCTGCCCGCGGTGCAGCAGCTGAAGGATTTGTACGCGGAGTACTCGCCGGACAGTGACATCACCTTCCAGGGGCTCAAGGCCTTCGGCGCCTGGCTGCTCTTCGCCAAGTCCGCCACCGCCTGCGGCGACGACCTGACCCGCGCCTGCGTCTACAACACCGCGGCGAAGGAGACGGAGTGGACCGGCGGCGGGCTGCAGGCCCCCGTCGACCTCTCCAAGCCGTTCGCCGAGCAGCCGCGCTGCTTCAACGTGCAGCGGGCGACCCCGGAGGGGTGGCAGGCCGCGGACTTCGGCCCGAACACCGATGGCGTCTTCAACTGCGGCTTCACGCCGTACCGGTACACCGCCGACTTCGGCAAGCCGACGACCCTCGCCGACGTCGGCAAGAGCCTCGCCGATCTGAAGTGATGCCCTGATGGAGCAGTTCCTCGCGTTCGGGATCGTCGGTCTCAGCACCGCGGCGATCTATGCCGTGATCGGCAGCGGACTGGTGCTCACCTACACCACGACCGGCGTGTTCAACTTCGCGCACGGCGCGGCGGGCATGGTCTCGGCGTTCGTGTACTGGCAGCTCTCGGTGGGCTGGGGCTGGCCGGTGCCGCTGGCCCTCGCCGCCGTGCTGCTGGTCTTCGCCCCCGGGTTCGGGTTGCTCTTCGGCAAGGCGCTCGCGCCGACCCAGGGGCTCGGCGACGCCGAGAAACTGGTGATGACGATCGCGCTGCTGAGCGGGCTCATCGTGCTGGCCCGCTGGGTCTGGAACCCGAACGAGTCCCGCTCGCTGCCGCGGTTCTTCGCGGACAAGCCCTCGATCGACCTCGGGGTGGTGACGCTCACCTGGCACCAGGCGCTCACCATGCTGGTGGCGGTGGCCGTGGCGATCGGGCTGCGGATCCTGCTGTACCGCAGCCGGACCGGCGCCGAGATGCGGGCCACCGTCGATGACCGCGCGCTGGTCGGGCTGACCGGCGCCGACCCGCGCAAGGCCAACCGGATCGCCTGGATCCTCGGCATCGAGCTGGCCGCCATCGGCGGCATCCTGATCGCGCCGACGGTCACGCTGGACGCCGCGCAGCTCTCGCTGCTCATCGTCTCCGCCTACACCGCCGCCATCTTCGGCAGGCTGCGCAACCTGCCGATGGTCTTCTTCGGCGCGGTCGTGGTCGGGCTGCTGGAGAGCTACCTGACCGGGTACCTGCCGCAGAACGAGTACCTGCCCGGGCTCCGGCTGGCGGCGCCCGCGCTGCTGCTCTTCCTGGCGCTGCTGGTGTTCCCGCACGGCAGGCTGCGCGGGCGGGACCGCAAGCTCGGCGCGGTGCCGCTGCCCAGCCTGGGCGGCTCGGCGGCCTTCGCCGCGGCGGTCGTGGTGCTCGGGCTCATGCTCGCGAGCATGCTCAGCGAGCCGGACATGATCACCTACGGCGCCATGTTCGCCTGGGGCATGATCGCGCTCTCCTACGTGCCGCTGCTCGGCTTCGCCGGGCAGATCTCGCTCTGCCAACTCAGCCTGGCCGGGATCGGCGCGGTGGCCTACGGGCACCTCGGGCCGGACGGCCAGTGGTGGGCGCTGCTCGCCGCCATGGGCATCGCCGGGGTGGTCGGGGCGGTGATCGCGATCCCGGCGCTGCGGCTCTCCGGCGTCTACATGGCGCTGGCGACCGCCGCCTTCGCGGTGATCCTGGACCGCTGGATCTTCACGCTGCCCTCGTTCGAACTGCTCGGGGTGCGGATCTCGCTCTTCGACCAGGGCTCGGTCTCCATCGTCGGCCCCGACCTGTTCGGGCTGAAGATCGAGACCACCGGCGGGATCACGGTGTTCGCCGCGGTCTGCCTCGCGGTCGTCGGCTTCGGCGTCGCGCTGCTGCGGCGCAGCAGGTTCGGCCGCAGGCTGATCGCGCTGCGCGACAGCGAGGCCGCCTACGCCACGCTCGGCGGCAACCTGCTGGCGGCGCGGGTGCTGGTCTTCGCGCTCGCCGCGGCCATCGCCGGGCTGGGCGGCGCGCTCTACGGCATGCAGGTCAGCGCGGTGGCGCCGGAGCAGTTCAACCTGGTGGCCGGGTTGCCGATCTTCCTGATCGTCACCATCGCCGGGCTGGGCGCGGTCGGCGCCGGGCTCTTCACCGGCCTGGTCTTCGCCGGGCCGCTGAACGTCATCCCGGTGCTCTGGCCGGGGCTGCTCAACCTCGCGCAGGTGCTGCCCGCGCTCGGCGGCATCCTCTTCGGCGGCGGCATGCTCAAGGACGGCGCGATCGTCCCGATGCGCCGCGAGTGGTTCCCGATGCTGCGCGACCGGCTGGTCGCCCCGGTGCTGATCGCCGTGATCCTCGGGCTGTGGGGGCTGCGGCTGCTGGAGACCATCGACGGCTGGGAGTTCACCGGCGGCGTGGTGCTCGCGCTGATCGCCGCCCGGGTCTGGCACAGCTCGCGCGCCAGGCCCGCGCCGGACCCGAGCGTGGTCCCGGTCGAGTGGTGGGGCGTGAAACGGCCGTTCACGACCGAGGACGAGGAGGTGCTCGACCGTGCCGTCACTACTGGAAGTTGACGACGTGACCGTGGTGTTCGGCGGCAACCGGGCGCTGGACGGCGCCGGGCTGCGCGCCGAGCGCGGCGCGGTCACCGGGCTGATCGGGCCGAACGGCGCGGGCAAGAGCACGTTGTTCGACGTGATCTGCGGCCTGCGCAACCCGACCACCGGCACCGTCGCTATCGGCGGCAGGGACGTCACCCGGCTCGGCCCCGCGCGCCGCGCCAGGCACGGGCTGGCCAGGACGTTCCAGCGGCTCGAGCTCTTCGGCAGGCTGAGCGTGCGGGACAACCTGCTGGTCGCCGCGGAGCTGGGCCCGGCCCGGCGCAAGGCGGCGCAGGTCGTCACCGAGATCATCGAGCGGCTCGCGCTGCACCACGTCGCGGACCACTCCGCCGACGAGCTGCCGACCGGCACCGCGCGGCTGGTCGAGGTCGGGCGGGCCATCGCGGCCAGGCCGCAGCTCATCCTGCTGGACGAGCCCGCCGCGGGCCAGGACCACACCGAGACCGACCGCTTCGCCGGGCTGCTCCGCTCGCTCGCCGACGACGGCACCGCGGTGCTCCTGGTCGAGCACGACATGGGGCTGGTCATGAACGTCTGCGACGAGCTCTACGTGCTCGACCTCGGGAAGATCATCGCCTCCGGTCCGCCGTCGGTGATCCGCTCGGACGCCTCGGTCCTCGCCGCCTACCTGGGGGAAGTATGACCACCGCGAAGGCGCTGCCGCGCAATGGCTCCGCCCCGCTGCTCGCGCTGGACGGCATCAAGGCCGCCTACGACGCCATCACCGTGCTGCACGGCGTCGACCTCGAGGTGCGGGCCGGACAGGTGGTCGCGCTGCTCGGGCCGAACGGCGCGGGCAAGACCACCGCGCTCAGCGTCGTCTCCGGCACGCATCCGGCCGCCGCGGGCAGGCTGCTGCTCGGCGGCCGCGACGTCACCGGTGCCGACCCGCGCGACCTGGCCAGGGCGGGCGTCTGCCTGATCCCGGAGGGGCGCGGCGTCTTCCCGAACCTCACCGTGCGGGACAACCTGCTCATGATGACCTTCACCGGCCGCCCGCGCGCCGAGATCGAGGAGATCGCGTTCAGCCGCTTCCCGATCCTCGGCGAGCGCGCGAACCAGCTGGCGGGCACCATGTCCGGCGGCGAGCAGCAGATGCTGGCGCTGGCCCGCGGCCTGGCCACCGACCCGGCGGTGCTGTTGCTGGACGAGCTCTCCATGGGGCTGGCGCCGCTGGTGGTCGGCAGGCTCTACGACGAGGTCGCCGAGATCGCCAGGCAGGGCGTCGCGGTGCTGGTGGTCGAGCAGTTCGCCGCCGCAGTCCTCGACATCGCCGACCACGCCGCGGTGCTCGTCCGCGGCCGCGTGGTGCGCCAGGGCCACCCGGACGACGGAATCCGCAACGAATTGGCCGCCCTCTACCTAGGAAGTCACACCCCATGACCGAAACCCGCGCCGACCGCTTCGTCCGCGAACTGCAGGAACTCAAGATCCCCGACCCGGCCGCGGGCCGCAGCGGCCTGTGGCTGCGCACCGGCGTCGCGCTCATGGTGCTCGGCCTCGCCGTCGCGGTGATCTCCTACTTCCTCTCGCACGGCACCACCGACCCGCTGGCGCAGCGCGACGCCATCACGCTCGCGCTCGGCGGGGTGGCCGGGACCATCGTGGGCTCCGCGCTCTTCCTGCGCTATTCGATCACCAACTTCCTCCGCTTCTGGCTGGCTCGGCAGTCCTACGACCTGGACGCGCTCGGGCAGCGGGTGGCGGGGGAGACGCGCCTCGACGATGCGGCGCCGACGCCGGTGAACTCGGCGTCGCACTGACCCCCGGGTGCCACGGCACCGGGGCGACCCGCGCTCGTCCGCGCGCACCCGCCTCGACTGGGGAGGCAGCAGGGTGTCGCGCCGGATGGACGATCGCCGGTCGAAGCCGCCGGTACGGGAGGATGGATCGGCCTCCCGTGCCGGCGTGCGTTCGACCGCATGACGTGAGAACTGGAGGTGCACAGTGTCCGAAGGCATGAACTTCGACCTGTCCGAGGATCAGGAACTGATCCGGTCGTCCGTGGCCGAGCTGTGCCGCAAATTCGACG
Organism: Nocardia sp. NPDC057353; assembly: GCF_042667085.1. Taxonomy (NCBI): domain Bacteria; kingdom Bacillati; phylum Actinomycetota; class Actinomycetes; order Mycobacteriales; family Nocardiaceae; genus Nocardia; species Nocardia sp. NPDC057353. The sequence goes on along the minus strand of NZ_JBHVAK010000014.1, from coordinate 104,433 downwards.
ACCAGTACTGGATGGAGAAGGACCGGGCGCACGAATTCCCCACGGAGTTCTACGAAGCCGTCGCGAGCGGCGGCTGGCTCGGCATCACCATCCCGGAGGAGTACGGCGGCCACGGCCTCGGCATCACCGAGGCGACGCTGCTGGCCGAGGAGGTGTCGCGCTCCGGCGGCGGCATGAACGCCGCCAGCTCGATCCACATGTCGATCTTCGGCATGCACCCGGTGGTGGTGCACGGCTCCGAGGAGCTGAAGCAGCGCACGCTGCCCCGGATCGCCGCGGGCGACCTGCACGTCTGCTTCGGCGTCACCGAACCCGGCGCCGGGCTGGACACCCCGCGGATCACCACCTCGGCCAAGCGCGACGGCGACCACTACGTGATCAACGGCCGCAAGGTCTGGATCTCCAAGGCGCTGGAGTCGGAGAAGATCCTGCTGCTCACCCGCACCACGCCGTACAGCGAGGTGAGCAAGAAGACCGACGGCATGACGCTGTTCCTCACCGACCTGAACCGCGACCACGTCGACATCCGGCCGATCGCCAAGATGGGCCGCAACGCGGTGAGCTCCAACGAGGTCTTCATCGATGACCTGCGGGTCCCGGTCGCGGACCGGGTGGGCGAGGAGGGGCAGGGCTTCAAGTACCTGCTCGACGGGCTGAACCCGGAGCGCATGCTGATCGCCGCCGAAGCGCTCGGCCTCGGCCGGGTCGCGCTGGACCGTGCCGCCAGGTACGCCAAGGAGCGGGTGGTCTTCGACCGGCCGATCGGGCAGAACCAGGGCATCCAGTTCCCGCTCGCCGACTCGCTGGCGCACCTGGACGCCGCCGAGCTCATGCTCCGCAAGGCCACCTGGCGCTACGACAACGGCAAACCCTGCGGCCGCGAGGCGAACACGGCCAAGTACCTGTGCGCGGACGCGGGCTTCACCGCCGCCGACCGCGCGCTGCAGACCCACGGCGGCATGGGGTACTCGGAGGAGTATCACGTCTCCCGCTACTTCCGGGAGGCGCGCGTCATGCGGATCGCCCCCGTGAGCCAAGAAATGATCTTGAACTACCTGGGCACGCACGGCCTGGGACTGCCGAGGAGCTACTGATGGCGCAGCGCAACCTGTTCGACCTCACCGGCCGCTCGGCCCTGGTGACCGGCGCCGCGGGCGGCATCGGCTCGGCGGTGGCCGAGGCGCTGGCCGCCGCGGGCGCCGCGGTGCTGGTGACCGACCTGGACGGCGCCGCGGCCGCCGCCGTCGCGGAGAAGATCACCGGCAACGGCGGGACGGCGGCGGGCTTCGCCCTGAACGTCACCGACCGGGACGCCGCGGGCGAGGCGGGGGAGCGCGCCGCCGCGCTGACCGGCGGCACGCTCAATATCGTGGTGAACAACGCGGGCGTCACCGCGCCCGCCATGTTCAAGGACACCACCGCCGATTCGGTGCGGCAGCTCTTCGAGATCCACGCGCTCGGCACGGTGAACGTCACCCAGGGGGCGCTGCCCTTCCTGGCCACCGACGGCACCGGCCGGGTCATCAACGTGACCTCCGCGGCCGGGCTCGTCGGCACGCTGGGGCAGGTCAACTACTCCGCGGCGAAGGCCGCCATCATCGGCATCACCAAGTCGCTGGCGAAGGAGTTCGCGCGCAAGCAGATCCTGGTGAACGCGCTGGCCCCGCTGGCGGCGACGCCCATGACGAAGACCATCCGCACCGACGACCGCTTCGCCCCGCAGATGCTGGACCGGATCCTGCTGCGCCGCTGGGCCGAGCCGGAGGAGGTCGCGGGCGCCTTCGTCTTCCTGGCCTCGGATGCCGCGTCGTTCATCACCGGGCAGGTGCTGCCGGTGGACGGTGGCACGGTGATCTGATGGGGCCGCTCGCGGGCGTCACCGTCGTCGCGCTGGAGCAGGCGGTCTCGGCGCCCATGTGCACCCGCACGCTCGCCGACTTCGGGGCGCGGGTGATCAAGGTGGAGAACCCGGCGGGCGGGGATTTCGCCCGGCACTACGACGACGTCGTGCTCGGCCAGGCCGCGCACTTCGTCTGGGTGAACCGGGGGAAGGAGTCGGTCGCCCTCGACCTCAAGTCCGAGGCGGGCGTCGCCGTGCTGCACCGGCTGCTGAGCCGGGCCGACGTGCTGGTCTCGAACCTGGCGCCGGGCGCGGTCGGGCGGCTCGGGCTGTCCTCGGCCGAGCTGGCGGAAAAGTACCCGGAGCTGATCTCGGTGGAGATCGACGGGTTCGGCGCCGGGGGGCCGCTGTCGCACAAGCGGGCGTACGACCTGCTCGTGCAGGCGGAGTCCGGGGTGTGCGCGGTGACCGGCACCGCCGATGCGCCCGCCAAACCCGGGCCGCCCATGGCCGACGTCACCACAGGTCTGTATGCCGCGCTGTCCATCCTCGCCGCGCTCTACGAGCGGGACCGGGTGCGAGCGGCGCCGAGCGGCGGGGCAGGCGGGCTCGCGGCATCCGGCAGCGTGGCGGGGTCCGACGACACCGGGCGCGGGATCGCGGGAAGCGGCCGGGGCGGGGGCCCGCGGCCCGGGGCGAGTATCGCCGTGAGCCTCTTCGACACGATGGCCGAGATGATGGGGTACCACCTGACCTACGCCAGGCACTCCGGCATCGACCAGCTGCCGCTGGGGATGAGCTCGCCCGCGGTCGCCCCGTACGGCGCGTACCCCACCCGCGACGGCCGCACCGTCGTCCTCGGCACCACCAACGACCGCGAATGGCAGCGCCTCGCCACCGCGATCCTGGACCGCCCCGACCTCGCCGCCGACGACCGCTTCCGCACCAACCCCGGCCGCACCCGCCACCGCGCGGAACTGGACGAGGCCATAGCCGACTGGTGCGCCCGGCACGATCTCGCCGACATCCAGCGGATCGCCGACGCAGCCGGAATCGGCAACTCGCAGTACAACCGCCCCAGCGAGGTCCTGAACCACCCACAGCTGGTCGAGCGCGACCGCTGGCGCGAAATCACCACCCCCGCGGGACCCATCCCCTCCCTGCTACCGCCCGCCATCCTCTCCGGCTTCGACCCGCCCATGAACCCGGTCCCGGGGTTGGGGGAGCACACCGACGCGGTCCTCACCGAACTCGGCTACGCCGCGCCGGAGATCGCCACCCTCCGCTCCTCGTCGGTAATCGGCGGCGCCACCCCCGCCGAGGCCATCCCATGACCCGCCGGGAATCCCCGCTCGATCCCGAGCCGAAAGGCGAGGGATCGGGCAATGACAAACAGGCCGCCGTGGCGGCTGACCGCACATCCGGACGCGATAGCACCGTCCTGCTGACCGACGACCACAACGGCGTCCGCACCCTCACCTTGAACCGCCCGCACCGCAGAAACGCCATCGACGCCGAACTCTGGGCAGCCCTGGCCGATGCCTTCCGCGACGTCGCGAAGGACCGCTCGGTCCGAGCCCTGGTCATCCAGGGCGCGGGCAAAGCCTTCTGCTCCGGCGCCGACATCTCCGTCCCGGACAACGCCCACCCCGTCTACCGCATGCGCGCCCTCACGGACGTGGCGGTGCTGCTGCACGAACTCCCGCTCCCGACCGTCGCCAAGGTCACCGGCCCGGCGATCGGCGCGGGTTGGAACCTGGCGCTCGGCTGCGACCTCGTGGTGGCCGCCGAATCCGCGACCTTCGCCCAGGTCTTCACCAAGCGCGGCCTGACGATGGACCTCGGCGGCTCCTGGCTGCTCCCCAGACTCGCGGGCATGCAGCAGGCCAAACGCCTGACCCTGCTCGCCGAGACCATCGACGCCACTGAGGCGAAAGCGCTCGACCTCGTCACCTGGGTCGTCCCCGACGACGAGATCGACCCGTTCACCGACGATCTCGCCGCCAGACTGGCCGCGGGCCCGCCGGTGGCGCTCGCCCAGACCAAAGCCCTCCTGCACGAGGGCGCCGACACCACCCTGCGCCAGGCCCTCAGCGCCGAGGCCCGCGCCCAGGGCCTCAATTTCGCCACGGCGGACGCCCCCGAGGCCTTCGCCGCCTTCGCCGAACGCCGGGAGCCGCGATTCACCGGCCGGTGGACCATCCACCGCCCGCCGATCCGTCCCGAGAACGGGAGCTGAACCATGCCAGAGGTAGTCATCGCCGGAGCGGTCCGCACCGCCGTCGGCAAACGCAACGGCGGCCTGGCCGGGGTGCACCCGGCCGACCTCTCCGCCGTCGTGCTCACCGCGCTCGCCGAGCGCACCGGGCTCGACCCGGCCCTGGTCGACGACGTGATCTGGGGCTGCGTCTCCCAGGTCGGCGATCAGTCCAGCAATATCGGCCGGTACTCGGTGCTGGCCGCGGGCTGGCCGGAGAGCATTCCGGGCACCACGGTGAACCGCGCCTGCGGCTCGTCCCAGCAGGCACTGGACTTCGCCGCGCAGGCCGTGCTCTCTGGGCAGCAGGACGTGGTCGTCGCCGGTGGCGTGGAGTCCATGAGCCGGGTTCCGCTCGGCGCGGCCAAGGCGGGCGGCGCCCCCTATGGCCCGCGAGCCCTGGCCCGGTACAACGACTTCGAGTTCAACCAGGGCATCGGCGCCGAGCTGATCGCCGAGAAGTGGGGCTTCGACCGCACCCGGCTCGACGAGTTCTCCGTGCTCTCGCACGAACGCGCCGCCGCCGCCCAGGACGCAGGCGCCTTCACCGACCAGATCGTCCCGGTCGACGGCGTGCACGCCGACGAGGGCATCCGCCGCGGCAGCACCGTCGAGAAGCTGGCCGGGTTGAAACCGGCCTTCCGCGAGGACGGCGTGATCCACGCGGGCAACTCCTCGCAGATCTCCGACGGCGCCGCCGCCCTGCTGCTCACCACCCCGGAGAAGGCCCGCGAACTCGGCCTCACTCCGCTGGCCCGGTACCGCGCGGGCGCGGTGGCGGGCTCGGACCCGGTGCTCATGCTCACCGGCCCCATCCCGGCCACCGAGAAGGTGCTCCGCAAAACGGGATTGAGCATCGGCGAGATCGGCGTCTTCGAGGTGAACGAGGCCTTCGCCCCGGTCCCGCTGGCCTGGATCGCCGAGACCGGCGCCGACCCGGCGCTGGTCAACCCGCTCGGCGGCGCCATCGCACTCGGCCACCCGCTCGGCGGCTCCGGCGCCGTGCTCATGACCCGCATGCTGCACCACATGCGCGACAACGGCATCCGCTACGGCCTGCAGACCATGTGCGAGGGCGGCGGCACCGCCAACGCCACCGTCGTCGAGCTGGTGGGCTGACCCGTGCGCCGCGACCTCTTCACCCCCGACCACGAATCCTTCCGCGAGCTGGTCCGCACCTTCGTGGAGAAGCAGGTGGTGCCGAACTACGTCGGCTGGGAGAAGGACGGCAAGCTGCCGCGCGAGCTCTTCGCCGAGATGGGCGAGCTCGGCATGCTCGGCATCGCGCTGCCCGAGGAGCACGGCGGGGCCGGGCTGCGCGACTACCGGTACAACGTGATCCTGCAGGAGGAGGCGTACCGGGCGCAGGTCACGCTGGGTACGGTCCGCACCCAGCTGGACGTCATCCTGCCGTACTTCCTGGAGTACGCGAACGCCGAACAGCGGGCGCGCTGGTTCCCCGGGCTGGCGAACGGCACCCTGCTCACCGCTGTCGCGATGACCGAACCCGGCACCGGCTCCGACCTCGCCGGGATGCGCACCAGCGCGGTCCGCGACGGCGACGAGTACGTGCTGAACGGCGCCAAGACCTTCATCACCGGCGGCCTCCTCGCCGACCTGGTCATCGTGGTCGCCCGCACCTCGACCGACCCGGAGAACCGCCGCGCCGGGCTCACCCTGCTGGTGGTCGAGGACGGCATGCCCGGCTTCGAGCGCGGCCGCATGCTGGAGAAGATGGGCTGCAAGGTGCAGGACACCATGGAGCTCTCCTTCACCGACGTCCGCGTCCCGGCCCGCAACCGGCTCGGCGAGGAGGGCGCCGCCTTCGGCTACCTCGGCCACAACCTGCCGCAGGAGCGGCTCACCGTCGCCGTCGGCTCGGTGGCCCAGGCCCGCGCCGCCATCGCCGCCACCGTCGACTACACGAAGGAGCGCAAGGCCTTCGGCACCCCGGTCGCCTCGTTCCAGAACACCAAGTTCGAGCTGGCCGCCATGAGCGCCGAGGTCGAGGCGGCGCAGACCATGGTCGACCGGGCCGTGCTCGACCTGGTGGACGGCGTGCTCTCCGGCGCCGACGCCGCCAGGGTCAAGCTGTTCTGCACCGAGACGCAGGCCAGGGTCGTCGACCGCTGCCTACAGCTCTTCGGCGGCTACGGCTACATGCTGGAGTACCCGATCGCCCGGCTCTACACCGACGCCCGCGTGGCCCGGATCTACGCCGGGACCAGCGAGGTCATGAAGATGATCGTCGCGCGCGACCTCGGGCTGAAGTAGCTCCGCGCGCCGGAACAGCCGGTCGGGCCCACCCCAGCGGGAGGGGTCCCGATCGGCCCTTCGGCATGTCCGGGGCACGGCGGCCGCATCGGATGTTGACGATTTCCGCACGGAGTGGAAGTCTGTTGTTCGGATATGAGAATGCTATTCTCATAGCGGAGACGGCCACTGCCCGTACTAGAGGAGACCGACAATGCCTTTCTTCCCGAAGCCCGAGGCGGGTACCTGGACCGAGAACTGGCCCGAACTGGGGACCGCTCCGGTCAACTACGAGGACTCGATCGACCCCGAGCACTGGCTGCTGGAGCAGCAGGCCATCTTCAAGAAGACCTGGCTGCAGATGGGCCGGGTGGAGCTGCTGCCGAAGAAGGGCAGCTACGTCACCCGCGAGCTGCCATCGGCCGGGCCCGGTGTCTCGCTGATCATCGTCAAGGACACCGACAATGTGGTGCGCGCCTTCTACAACCTGTGCAGGCACCGCGGCAACAAGCTGGTGTGGAGCGACTACCCCGGCGAAGAGGTCGAGGGCACCTGCCGCCAGTTCACCTGCAAGTACCACGCCTGGCGGTACAGCCTGAAGGGCGACCTGACCTTCGTGCAGCAGGAGGGCGAGTTCTTCGACCTGGACAAGAACCAGTACGGCCTGGTCCCGGTGCGCTGCGAGGTCTGGGAGGGGTTCATCTTCGTCAACCTCGACGACAACGCGGTGCCGCTGAAGGAGTACCTGGGCGAGTTCGGCGAGGGGCTCGAGGGCTACCCGTTCCACGAGATGACCGAGCACTACAGCTACCGCTCGGAGATCAACGCCAACTGGAAGCTCTTCATCGACGCCTTCACCGAGTTCTACCACGCGCCGATCCTGCACATGAAGCAGGCGGAGCGGGAGGAGGCGGAGAAGCTGGCCAAGTTCGGCTTCGAGGCGCTCGCCTACGACATCAAGGGCGACCACTCCATGGTCTCGTCCTGGGGCGGCATGTCGCCGCCGAAGGACCTGAACATGGTCAAGCCGATCGAGCGGATCCTGCACAGCGGGCTCTTCGGGCCGTGGGACCGGCCGGACATCAAGGGCATCCTGCCCGACGAGCTGCCGCCCGCCATCAACCCCGGCAGGCACAAGTCATGGGGCACCGACTCCTTCGAGTTCTTCCCCAACTTCACCCTGCTGTTCTGGGCGCCGGGCTGGTACCTCACCTACAACTACTGGCCGACCGCCGTCGACAAGCACATCTTCGAGGCCGACCTGTACTTCGTCCCGCCGAAGAACCTGCGCGAGCGGCTCTCCCAGGAACTGGCCGCCGTCACCTTCAAGGAGTACGCCTTCCAGGACGCCAACACCCTGGAGGCCACGCAGACCCAGATCGGCACCAGGGTCGTCACCGACTTCCCGCTCTGCGACCAGGAGATCCTGCTCCGCCACCTGCACATGACCGCCCACCAGTACGTCGACCGCTACAAGGCCGAGCGCAACGGCACGGCCGCCGCCGCCACCAACGGGAAGGATCGCGCCAATGTCTAAGCTGCCCGAGGAATTCGCCGACCTGGAGCGGTTCAGCGACTGGTGCCTGCCGACCGAGGAGGAGCGCTACGCCAAGCGGCTGGCCTCCACCATGGACGAGATGCAGGAGCTCTACGACGCAGGCATGGCGCGGCTCGAGGACATCATGGTCTACGTCGACGCCCGCTTCCCGCTCGCCTCCATGCCGGACGACGCCAAGGCGCTGGTGCACCTCGGGCAGTCGGTCGTCATGGTGAGCTTCCCGATCGAGGTCTGGAAGCAGCCCCGCGTGCTGGACAGTGGGGCCGCCTACATCCAGCTCGTCAAGGAGCCGGTGGTCTAGGTACTCCGCAGCACCGCCGCGGCGGCGGCCCGGGAACGGACGCCGAGTTTGGTGCGGGCGTTGGCGATGTGGCGGTGCACGGTGTGTGGGCTCAGCACCAGCCGCTCACCGATCTGGGCGTCGGTGAGGCCCGCGGCGACCAGGCGCAGGATCTCGCGTTCCCGCTCGGTGAGGGCATCCGGGCCGGGCGGGGCGGGGCGAGAGCGGACGGGGTGACCGAGGCCGCGCAGGGTGGCGTCGGCGACCGCGGTGGCGTCGCCGCGCCACGGGAAGTGGTCCTCCCCGGCCAGCTCGACGAACTCGGCGCGGCGGAGCCGTTTCGCCACGTCGACGCCGAGCGCGAACGGGACGGCACGGTCGCGGCGCCGGTGCAGCACCGTGGTCGGCACCGTCAGCGCCGCGAGATCGGCGGTGGCGTCGATGTCGTAGGTGGCGGCGAGCGAGCGCGCCGCCTGTTCGGCGGTGGCGGACAGCCGCTGGAACTGGGCGAAACGCTCGCGCTCGGCATTGCTCGCGCCGGGTGTGAAGATATCGGCGAGCAGCCGCGATCCGAGCCCCCAGTGCGCGCGGATCGCGTCCACCATGGCGCGGCGGGCGCCCTCCGGCGCGATATCGGCGCCGCGGGCGAACGCCCCGTACAGCACCATGCGGTGCACCCGGCCCGGCCTGCGGGCGGCGAGCCCGGCGGCGACGGCGGCGCCGGAGGAGGCGCCGACCACGGCGAGCCGGTCCAGGTCGAGCGCGTCGACCAGGTCGGTGGTCACCGCGATCTCGCCCTCCAGGTCGAGCTGGGCGCCGCCGACCCCGGAGGCGCCCCGCCCCGGCTGGTCGTAGCGGACGACGGTGAACCGCTCCGCGAGCCGCGACAGGTAGCCGCGGAACAGCGGGTCCTCCCAGTTCAGCGTCAGATGGCTGCACCACCAGCCGCCGACGAGCAGCGGCGGGCCGGAACCCACCGCCGAGTACGCGATATCGCCGCGGCTGGTCCGCAGGTGGCGGACGAGCTGGTCCTCGACGCGCAGCACGGCGTCCCCTTTCCCGGTCATCGCGGCAGCCGCGCCGGAGTGCGGATCAGGCGCGGTGTCGTGGTCGAAATCGTCATGGTTCGAGAATGGTGCGCCGGGGCGTCCCCGCGGATCACCCGGCCCGGCCATCCGGAATGGCCGGAACGGGCCATGCCGCCCAGCTGCTCCGGCGAGCACACTCGACAATCATGACGACCACCTTCGGCCAGCGCAGTTTCGCCCGCTGGTACCCCCGTTTCATGGACCGCGTCGAGCGCGCCGGTCAGGCCGAGATCCGCCGCGAGCAACTCGCCCTGGCCCGCGGCCGCGTCCTGGAGATCGGCGCGGGCAGCGGGTTGTCCCTCCCGCACTACCCGGATGAACTGGACGAACTGGTCCTGCTCGAACCCAATGCCGTGCTGCGTGCGCAGCTCGCCGCCCGCACCGACGGACCGGCCGCCCCGGTCACCGTCATCGACGGTGACGCGCACGCCCTCGACTTCCCGGACGCGAGCGTCGACACCGTCACCGCGTCACTGGTGTTCTGCTCCCTCGGCGACCCCGCTCGCGCGCTCGCCGAGGTGCACCGGGTGCTGCGGCCCGGCGGGCAGTTCCTCTTCCACGAGCACGTGCGGGGCAGCGGGGTGCGCGCGGTGTTCCAGGATCTGCTCACCCCGGTGCAGCGCCGCCTCGCCGACGGGTGTCACGCCAACCGCGATTTCGAATCCCTGCTGCGCGCCGCTCCTTTCACCGATATCGAGGTCGCCGCGCTGCGGATGCCGACCCGGCTGCCGACCATCGTGCCGCTGGTGGTGGGCACCGCGCGGGCGTGACTGCGCCGCCCGAGCCGAAGAATGTCATTCCAGACTTGGTCGGCCGCCGCGCTCGCGGGGGCGCCGACCGGGCCCGGTCGTGGCCGACCCTCCGGTCCATTCGCCGATGAACGGGCCGCCGGTCGGGTTTACTCGACCGAGCGGAACACGTCGGGCGGGTGGCTGGGAGGCGTTGTGGAGGTGTCCGGAGCGGGCGGCGGCGGGAAGGCGGCGGGGCTGGACGCCCTGGTGGCGGCGGGGGCGCGGGTGCCGGAGTGGACGGTGCTCGGGACCGAGGTCTTCGCTGAGTTCCTGTCCGCGGCGGGGCTGAGCGAGCGGTTCACCGCCTTCGTCAACGCGCAGGATCTCGGGTCCGCACTGACCGCTGCCGCCGATCTGCGCGCGGCCGTGACCGCGGTGGCGCTCCCGGACGGGGTGCGGGCGGCGATCGATGGCGCCTACGCGCGGGTCGGTGGCACCGTGGCGGTGCGCTCGTCCGGGGTGGGCGAGGACGGCGGCGCGGATTCGTTTGCCGGACAGTTCGATTCCTTCCTGCACGTGACCGGTGCGGAGGCGGTGGCCGAGCGGGTGCGGCGGTGCTGGGCATCGGGCTTCGCCGAGCGGGCGGTCCGGTACGCCTTCGCCCGCGACCGGCCGCCGATCACCGAGCTCGCGGTGGTGCTGCAGCGCTTCGTCGCGGCGCGGGCGAGCGGGGTGCTGTTCACCGTCGACCCAGTCTCCGGCGATGCCGACCGGCTGGTGGTGAGCGCGGTGTACGGGCTCGGCGAGGGGCTGGTCTCCGGCGCGGTGGACGCCGACACCGCCGTCATCGACCCGGCGGGCGCCGTGCTCGAGCTGACCATCGGCGCCAAGGAGCAGGAGTACCTGCCCGGCCCCGGTGACGGCCTGGTCGCCACCGACGTCGACGCCGAGCGCCGAGCGGCCCCGGTGCTGGCCGCCGCCGAGCTGGCCGAGCTGGCCGGGCGCGGCCGCGAGCTGGCGACCGCGCTCGGCGGCCCGCAGGACATCGAGTGGGCGATCGATGCCGACGGCCTCTGGTTCCTGCAGGCCCGCCCGATCACCACCCTCGGCGCCATCGCGGGCGGCAGCGATCAGGCGCTCGACCAGGGCGCGGGCGAGCACGTGCCCGCCGGTGAGCTGCGGATCTGGGACAACTCCAACATCATCGAGAGCTTCAACGGCATCACCTCGCCGCTGACCTTCACCGTCGCGGCGGGCATCTACGGCCGGGTGTACCGCGGCTACGCGAAGTCTCTCGATGTCCCCGAAGCGCAACTGCGGCAGCTGGATTCGTGGACCCCGTACCTGCTCGGCCGGTTCAACGGCCGGGTGTACTACAACCTGCTGCACTGGTACCGGATGGTCGGCATCGCCCCCGGCTACCCGCTGAACCGCAAGGTGCTGGAGGCGGCGCTCGGCGTCGCCGAACCGCTGCCGGACGACATCGCCCGCACCCTGCGCCCCTTCACCTTCGGCTCCCCGCTGCTGCGGGCCCGCTCCCGGCTGCGCACGGCTGTAACCTATCGGCGCAGGCTCCGCGATATCGACAGCATGATGGCGGCGTTCAGCGCTGAGTTCTACCGGGTCTACGACCGCTACGAGGCGGTCGAGTACTCCGATGGCGCCGAGGCCTACGCCGCCTACCGCGAGGTGGACCGCGACCTGGTCGAGCGCTGGGGCCCGATGATGGTGCTCGACGCCGTCCTGCTCACCCTCACCGGCACCATGTTCCTGCTCACCAGGCTGTTCCTGCCGCGCGCACCGGAATCGCTGCTCCTGGCCGTGCTCGGCCCCGGCGCCGACGTGGAGTCGGCCGAACCGGCCCGCGCCATGACCGCACTCGCCGAGCGCGCGCACGCCGACCCGGCCGTCGCCGAGCTGGTCCGCGGCACCGACCCCGCCCTGGCCTACACCGCGTTGGACGAGGCAGGCCACCGCAGCTTCCTGCGCGAGGTCGACACCTACCTCGACCGGTATGGCTACCGCAGCCTGGACGAGCTCAAGCTGGAGGTCCCGGACCTGCGCGAGGACCCATCGGGGCTCTTCGTCATGCTGCGCAGCGCGCTCGGCCGGATCGGCGCCGACGACACCGCCGTCCCCGGCGCCGACACCGTCGACCCGGACGCCTACCTGGACGCGCACCTGCGCGGCCTTCGCCGCCGGATCTACGACCGGGTGCGCACCAAGACCGCGCGCTGCGCCGCGCACCGCGAGCGGCTGCGGTTCTGCCGCACCCGCGCCTTCGGCATGGTCAAGCGGATGATCAGGGCCATGGGCCGCGACCTCGCCGCGCGCGGCGTGCTCGACGACTTCACCGACGTCTTCGAGCTCACCGTCGACGAGCTGTGCGCGTGCTACGACAGCGCGCCCGCCCCCGAGCTGCGCGCCCGGATCGCCGCGCGGCGGATCGCGCGCACCGCCGACGCCGGGCTGGTCGCCCCGGCCCGGTTCGAGACGCGCGGAACCGATTTCACGCAGGCGGCGCTGGCCGCGCAGGGCTGGGTGCCGGTCGCCGACGTGCCCGCGGCGGCGCCGGGCGACGTGCTCGGCGGCATCCCCTCGGCGGCGGGCGTGGTCGAGGGCAGCGCGGTGGTGGTGGACGAGCCGCGCGACGTGGCGGGCGGCATCCTGGTCACCTACCGCACCGACCCGGGCTGGGTGGCGGCGCTGCCGTCGGCGTCGGCGCTGGTCATCGAGCGGGGCAGCCCGCTGACGCACGTGGCGATCGTCGCGCGCGAACTGGGGGTGCCGACGGTGGTGCAGGTGCCGGGCAGCACGCGCAGGCTGCGGACCGGGATGCGGGTCCGGGTGGACGGGACAGCGGGCACGGTCACCGTGCTCGCCGACGGAGGAGCCGAGAGTGGAGCCTGACGAGCACGTCGCGACGATCCGGGGCTGGCTGGCCGCCCCCGCCGCCGACGCCGGGGTGTACTTCGCCGAGGAGGGCGACGGCTGGGAGTACCGCAGCTACGCCGAGCTCGCCGAGCTGAGCTGGTCGATCGCGGCGCTCATGCGCGAGCGCGGGCTGCCCGGCGGCGCCGGGGTCTGCGTCATCATGCCGACCGGGTTCCCCTGCGCCGCCGCGTTCTACGCGGTCTGGGCGTGCGGGGGGATCTTCACGCCGGTGGCGCCGCCGCTCTTCGGCGACCTGGGCCAGTACATCGCGCACGTCGCCGCCATCCTGGAGCAGGCGCAGCCCGCGCTGGTGGTGACCTCGGTCGAGTTCGCCGACCTCGCGCGGCAGGCGCACGCGGCCGCGGGCCGCACCGACGAGCCGCTGGTGGTCGACCCGGCGACGCTGCCCGCCGGGGTCGAGCGGGAGTTCTCCGACCCGGACGAGTGCGCGCTGCTGCAGTTCACCTCCGGCTCCACCGGGACGCCGCGCGGGGTCAGGGTGAGCTGGCCGAACCTCGCCACCAATGTCGCCATGATCTCGGCGCTGGTGGACTGGCGGCCGGGCGAGGCCATGGTCTCCTGGCTGCCGCTCTACCACGACATGGGGCTGGTCGGGGCCTTCCTCACCACCGTCACCAACCAGGGCGACCTGTACCTGATGCGGCCGGACCAGTTCGTCCGCGACCCGGCGCGCTGGCTGCGCGCCATGACGAAGGCGCAGCACTCGCCGTCGCCGTCGTTCGCGCTGGGGTACGTGGCGCACCGGGTGCGGCCCGAGGAGATCGCCGGGCTCGACCTGTCCGGCTGGCGCACCCTCGCCGTCGGCTCGGAGCCGGTCGAGGTCGCCGACCTGCGCTCCTTCGCGGCGCTGACCGGGCCGCGCGGCTTCTCCCCGCGCGCCTACACGCTCGCCTACGGGCTGGCGGAGTCGACGCTCATGGTGACCTCGTCGGCGCGGGACCGGCCGATCACCGCGCTCCGGGTGGACACCGCCGCGCTGCGGTTCGGTGCGCCGATCGCGGTGCTGGAGGCCGCGGAGTTGCGCGACGGAGCGAGCGTCGAGGGGGCAGGGTGGATCACCGGGCTCGGCTTCTCCACGCCGGAATCGACCGTGCGCGTGGTCGATTCGGAAGGCAACGAGCTGCCGGACGGCACGCTGGGGGAGATGACGGTGGTCGGCGGGTCGGTGGCGCTGGGGTACTCCGGGCCGCCGGGGCCCGCCTCGTCCACCCGGATCGAGGGCGGGGTGCTGTACTCCGGGGACGCCGGGTTCCTGTATCGCGGTGAGGTTTTCGTGCTCGGGCGGATGGGGTCGAGCCTGAAGGTGCGGGGCAAGCCGGTGTTCATGGAGGACATCGAGTCCAGGGTGGCGCAGGAGGCGGGGATCACCAAGGGGAAGCTCGCGGCTGTCGCGATCCCCGATGCGGGCAACCAGGGGATCGTGCTGTTCGCCGAGGCGTCGCCGGGGGAGTGGCTGGCGAAGGCGCACAACATCATTCGCGGCGAGCTGGGGCCGGCGCAGACAGTGCGGATCGTGACCGGGCCGCGCGGGATCATCCAGCGCACGTCGAGCGGGAAGCCGCGGCGCAGGCACATGGGGGAGTTGTTCCGGGCGGGCGGGATTCCGGGGAGCGAGGTCTACGAGCCGGACCGGCTCGGCCCCGGCGGGCACGGGACGGATCAGGCCGATCGTGCCGAGCCCGCGCGCGGCGAACCGGGGCCGGACCCGCGACGCCCCGCGCTACCCGCGGAGCGGGTGAGCGGGCTGCTCGAGGCGGCGCTGCGGCAGGTGCGGGTGCCGGAGGGGGCGGCGGTGCTCTTCGAGGGGTCGCTGGCCGAGGGGTTCGGCAATGCGGGCTCCGACGTGGATTTCCTGGTGGTGGCGGCGGGCGACGAGGAGCTGCCGACGCTGCCGACCGTGCTCTTCGTGGACGGGCGGCGGGTGGAGGTCAGGACCCGCTCGGTCGCCCAGCTGCACGGGCAACTGGCGACCGTCGCCGACGGCGCGGCGCTCGGCGAGGATGTGCTGAACCGGTGCCAGCGGTTCCTCGGCGCCACCGCCGTCCGCCCCGGCTCCGACGTCGATCTCGACGCGCTGCGCGCGGTGCTGCCGAAGGCGGAGCTCGCCGCCCGGCTGACCGGCTGGTGGAGCGAGCGGGCCGGGCAGGCGCTGCGGTATGCCGTGCTGTGGCGGGTGCTCGGGGCCGACGCCGAGGCGCTGGAGTGGGCGCGGGACGGGGTGAACCAGGCGCTGAAGGCGTGGGCCGCCCGGTCCGGGGAGACGTACCTGGAGACCAAGTGGCTGCCGGAGCAGCTGGAGCGCGTCGGTGCCGAAGGGCGGGCGCTCGCGGCACGGGCGCGGGCGCTGTCCGAGATGCCGGAGCTCCTGGCCTTCGCGGCGGAGCTCGGGGTCGGTGCGGTGCCGGACGATCCCGCAGAGCTGCTCTTCGCCCGCCGCCCCGGGGTCACCACCTGGCAGATCGGCGACCGGGTGCACGTACTGCGCGGGGACGACGTCTTCGTGCTCGCCGACGACGCGGCCCGGGCCTGGCGCTCGGTGGTCTTCCGGCGGCCGGTGCCGACGGTGCTCGAGCGTGGCGGTGCGATCGGCGCCGAACTGGCGGAGTTCGTGCGCCTCGGCTTCGTCGCGGTGGAGTGGCGCGGTGCCGGGGTGCTGACCCCGGCGCTGGCCATGTGCGACCCGGTGCGCCCGTACACACCGGTGCCGCACGGTGCGGCGCCCGCGCTGGGCGTGCGCGGCGCCGCGGTGAGCGCGGCCGCGGTGACGCTCTCCCCGCTGCCCGCCCGCCGCTTCACCGAGTGCGCGCTACGGCTGGTGTGGTCGAACATCGTGCTGGAGAACGCCAGGGAGGATCTGGCCGGTGCGGTGAAGGACGGGCAGTGGGCGGTCGCCGACATCGCGGCGCACCGCATGCTCGCCATGGGGGTCAGGGTGCTGCTCTCCGCCTTCGGCATCCACCCGCTGCCCGCCGACGTCGCCGCCGCCGCGACGCTCGAGCGGCTCCTGCCCGCCGCCGCGCAGCAGCGCACCGCCCTGCTCACCGCCCTCGCGGCCGCGCAGGACGTGCGATTCGGCCCGGATCCCGATCCGACCTCCGCGCTCGGCGTCCTCGACGACTTCGTCACCCTGGTACGCCGGACAGCGGGCGGCACCGACTTCCCGGCCTCCTTCGACTCCAGGGAGCAGTGGCGCCGCACCCTCGCCATCGGCTACGACTGGCTGCGCATCGCCGGCTACCTGAACACCGACCTCCCGCTGGACGAGGCGCGCGACCTGCTCGCCTCGGGCGGGCAGCAACCGCATCTGCGGGAAGGAGCGCAGGGATGAGCGACCCCACCGCGGCTGCGCGCGTGCGCGAACTGGTCGCCGCCATGGCACCGCGCCCGGCCGCCGAGCTCACCGCCGAGCACCGGCTCATCGAGGACCTCGGCTTCGACTCGCTGCGGCTCATGGAGCTCACCGTCGTCCTGGAGCGCACCTTCGACCTGCCCGGCTACCGGCCGGAGCAGCTGGCGGGCGTGCTCCGCGTCGGCCAGGTGGAAGCGCTGGTCGGCGCCTCGCTCGCGGAGCGCACCGCATGACCGGCGCCGTGCTGGTGACCGGGGCGGGCGGGCTGGTCGGCGCCGAGGTGGTGGCCCGGCTCCGGGCCGCGGGCCGCCCGGTGGTCGCGCTGCTGCACACCGCGGCCACCGTCGTCCGCAACGACGGCACCGTGCTCGAACCGGACGAGCACATCACCGGCGACATTTGCGAGCCCGAATTCGGCGGCGCGGCAGCAGGTCTCGACGGCAGGATCGCGCTGATCGTGCACTGCGCCGCCACCACCGCCTTCGACGCCACCGAGCGGCAGTACGCGGAGCTGAACGTCCGCGGCACCGAGAACGTGCTCGCGCTGGCCCGCCGCTCGGCGGTCCCGCTGGTGCACGTGAGCACCGCCTACGTCTGCGGCATGCGCGGCGGCACCGTCCGCGAGGACGAGCTCGAGCACGGCCAGACCTTCGGCAACGGCTACGAGGCGAGCAAGTACCGGGCCGAGCAGCTGGTCAGGGCCTCCGGCCTGGACTGGGCGGTGGTACGCCCCGGGATAGTGACCGGCGCGAGCGATACCGGCGCCATCCGCGACCACAAGAACCTGTACACCGTGCTCAAGCTCATGGTCGAGGGCAAGCTGCGCTCGCTGCCCGGCCGCTACGACGCCACCCTGAGCCTCGCCCCCGTCGACCACGTCGCCGACGTGATCGCCGCCGCCGCACTGGATTTCGAGAGTGTGCGCGGCCGCACCCTGCACGCGCTCGGCCGGGACACGCTCTCCCTGCGCGAGGTCTCCGACGTGCTGGCCGAGTACCCGTCGTTCGCGGTCGCCACCTTCGTCCCGGAGTCCACCTTCGACGAGGCCGACCTGCCGCCGATCGAGCGCGAGTACTACCGGCGCATCGGCGTGCTCTACACCAGCTACTTCGTCCGCAGGCTGCGCTTCGACACCGGCAACGCGGACCTGCTGTGCCCGGCGCCGGAGTCCGGCACCGAGTACCTGCGGCTGCTGCTCGACCGCTGCCTGGAGGTCGGCTACCTCGGCGACCCGCTGCCGTCGATCGAGGAGATCCTGGCGAGGAGCCGGTCATGACCGGGGACGATCTGGAAATGCTGTTGGCCCGGCTCACTCCGCAGCCCGCCAAGGTGGCCGCCTACCGCGGCGACACCTACGTCGCCGAGACCGTCGAGCAGGTACAGCGGTTCGGCCTCGACCCGGCCGCCTTCGCCACGTCCCACTCCCTGCTCCTGCTCAAACCGGACGCCATCGTCGCGCGCGCCGTCGACCCGACCCTGAATTGGTTGGCCGACAACGGTTACCGGCTGGTCGCCGCCGAGATCGTCCCGGTGAACCGCCACCTGGCCCGCGCCCTCTGGTACTACGCCTGGAACATCGCCTCACCGGAGCGGCGCCGCCTCGCCGACCTGCTCGTGCAGATCTCCGACGCCATGGTCCTGGTCGTCACGGCGGCCGCCGACCCCCTCCCGGTCCCCATCCGCCTGGCCAGGGACAAGGGCCCCACCGACCCGCGCAAACGCCGCCCCGGCGAACTCCGCCACCTCCTCGGCCGCGACAACTACCTGCTCAACCTGGTCCACACCCCCGACGACCCCGCCGACGTCCTCCGCGAACTCGCCATCTACTTCCCCGAACACCGCCGCGCCGACATCATCTCGGCCACAGATTCACGGCTCACCTCCGCCGAAATCAGTCGAGCCGCCGCAGGCGACGCGGTGGTCACCCCGCGCCCCCGCGAGCTCGCCGAAAAACTGTACGCCCGAACCCCCGAACGCTCCTTCGACAAGGACACCGCCCTCCAGCGAGTCCTCGCGGACCTCGCCCCGGGAGCGACCGACGCCGACCCCGCCACCCTGCTCACCGAAGCGCTGACGGCGGGCACCCCGATCGACCCCTGGTCCGCCATCGTCCTCGGCTCCCACCTACTTCCCATGCGCACCGGCACCGAACCCCAAACCCTTCCACCGGTGACCCCCACCCACTGGACGGAGACATTCGGATGAGCCTGGAAGCCGTAGTGGCCGGCGTATCCCACGAGCAGCCTGTACGCCGCGAACTGACGCACCGCGCCGCCGTGGCCGAGGTCTTCGTCACCTCCCTGGCCGCCAGGGACGGCGGCTACCTGGCAGGCGCCCAACTCCCGCGCATGCACGCCTACTACGGCGACCACACCGGCGCCCCCGCCCGCCTGCACGACCCGCTCCTCGTCATGGAGACCGCCCGCCAGGCCGCCATTGCGCTCACCCACGAATTCTTCGGCGCCCCCTTGGATTCGGCGTTCCTGGTCCGCACCTTCAACGGCACCGGAGTGCCCGGCGCCGCCTGGGAGTGCACCCGCGAACCGGCGAATCTGACGCTGGCGGTGGAGGTTCCGCGCGTGCACCGCCGGGGCGACGCGGTGTGCGGCCTGGACATGATCCTGGAGATCTCCGCCCCCGCGGGCAGGCTCATGACCGTGGACGGCTCGTTCTCCTGGACCTCCCCGGACCGCTGGTCCCGGCTGCGTGGCGCCTTCCGCCAGAGCCTCGGCCGCACCCCCGCGGTCGGCCCGGTGGTCGCGGCCGAGCCGGTGCCGCCCGGCGCCGTCGGGCGGGAGAACCGGCGCAATGTGATCGTCGGCGCCCCCGAGCGGGCGGGCGCGGCGGTCCGGTGCCCGCTGGCGGTCGACCCCGCGCACCCCTTCCTCTTCGACCACCAGCTCGACCACGTGCCGGGCAGCGTGCTGCTCGAGGCGGCCAGGCAGAGCGCGCTGACCCTGCTCGGCGCCGAGTCCGGCAATCCGCAGTTGCTCAGCGTCGCCAGCCGCTTCGACCGCTTCGTCGAACTCGACCTGGCCACCGAGTGCCGGGCCGAGGTCGCCGCGCGCGGCGCCGGGCAGGTCACCGTGCACTGCGTGATCGGCCAGGACGCCACCGCCGCCGAGATCGAGCTGACCTTCCTGGACGGCCGGGAGCCGGGGTGACCGGTACCGCCGCCCGGCTGGCCCGGTTCACCCGGGTCATGTACAAGCCGCACTACCTGCTCTACGGCGTGCTGTGGGTCTTTGCGCTGGAGGCCACGCTGGGGCTGCTCGCCGCGCCGGACACGGCGTGGCGGCCGTCCTGGTCCACCGGGCTGCGGGTGCTCGTCGTCGCCGTCGTGCTGCTCTACCTGCGCATGGTCGACGAGCAGAAGGACCTCGGCTACGACCGCGTGCACAACCCCGACCGGCCGCTGGTCACCGGCGCGGTCACCGCCACCGACCTGCGGATCGGCGTGGCGGTGATCGCCGTCCTCGCCGTGGCCGGGAGCCTGGTGCTCTCGGTCGGCTCCGCGCTCGCCATCGCGGCGGTGCTGCTCTACGGGCTGGGGCTGTGGGGGTTGGAGCGGCTCTCGGCGTGGGTGCGGGACGACATCCTGGTCAACCTGGTGGTCACGTACCCGGTGCAGCTGCTGGTCACCGCCTACGTCCTGGTCTCGGTCCTCGACACCGAGGGCATGGATGCCGGGTTCTGGTCGCTCGCCCCCGCGGCGCTGATCTTCGCCGGGGCGTTCCTGCAGTTCGAGTTCGCCAGGAAGACCGCGCACGAGCCGCGCCCGGGGGAGCACTACTACTCGAACGTGCTCGGTGCGCGCGGCAGCACCGCGGTGTCGCTGCTCTTCGTAGCGCTGGCGGTCGGTGCCGAGCTGGCGCTTGTGCGGCCGTGGGAGTCCGGGGGCGCGCGCTTCGCGGTGGGGTCACTGGTGGTGCCGCTGGTGTTCCTGCCCGCCGCGGGCGCGCTGCGGTTCCTGCGCGGGGCGGAGTACCCGCTGATGCCCCCGGTGCTGTTCATTCTCGGGCTCTACGCCGTGCTCATCGCCCAGGCCGCGGTCGGAGCGTGACCGGGAGCCGGTTCGGCGCCGCCACGAAGTCGCCGCTCGACGGCCGCACCCGGTGGCCGCTGTCCAACAGCGGGTTCCAGCGCGTGAACAGCGCGGCGGTGGCGAGCGTGATGGTGAGCAGCGCGAAATTGTTGCCGGGGCAGTGCCTGGCGCCGACGCCGAAGGGCAGCACGGCCTTGCGGTCGATGCTCGCCACCCGCTCCGGGGCCCAGCGCTCGGGGTCGAAGCGGGCGGGGTCGGGGTAGTGCCGGGGATCGTGGTGCACCAGGTAGGGGCTGTAGACGATGACCGCCCCGTCCGGCAGGGTGAGGCCGTCGAAGGTGACCGGACCGTCCGCGTTCTGCGTGCTCACCCACGGCCCCCAGTAGCGCAGCGTCTCCAGGATCACCCGGCGCAGGTACGGCAGCCGGTACAGGTGGTCGGGCTCGACCGGGCCCGCGCCGACCTCCCTGTCCAGCTCCGCGCGAACGGCTTTCGCGATCTCCGGCGCGCGCAGCGTCTCGTACCAGACCCAGGCCAGGATGGAGGCGGTGGAGCCGACGCCCGCGGCCAGCATGAGGATGAGTTCGTCCACGATCTCCTCGTCGCCGAGCGTGGCGCCGGTCTCCGCGTCCACGTGGCCGATGAGCGCGGAGAGCACGTCGCGGTGGTCCCGCCCGTCGGCGCGGTAGGCGCGCACCACCGCGGCGATCTCGCCGCGCAGCGCCGCCGCCTTGCGCGCGAACCTCCGGTCGGCGACGAACCTCGCCCGGTTCACGGCGTCCGGCAGCGCGGCGCGCTGCACCACCCTGGCCAGCAGCCACGGGATGGTGCGGCGCACCTCGGCCTTGGCGGCGGCGCCGAAGTCGGCGGTGAAGAGGGTGGCGGAGATGGTGTCGAGGACGAGGGCGTGCGCCGACTCCATGAGGTTCACCGAGGTCGGCAGCGCGGCGGCCCACTCCTCGGCGATTCCCGCGGTGACGGCCGCGTAGTCCTGGAGGCGGCGTTGGCGCAGCGCCGGGGCGATCATGCGGCGGCGCAGCTCGTGCGGGGTGCCGGTGAGGACATTGGAGGCGCCGCGGACCACCTCGTGCGTGGCGGCGCGGAGGTCGTCGCGGTGGAAGTCGCCCGCGGTGCCGAAGCCGACCTGGCGGATCAGGTCGGGGGTGGTGAGGACGTAGGCGGGGCGCGGTCCGAGGTAGACCCGGACCACCGGGCCGACCGCGGCGAGCGAGCGGACGAAACCGAGGCTGTCGGTGAGGGCGGCGGCGCTGTGGCCGAGCAGGGGGAGCCTGCCGGGGGCCGTCGGGACCTCGTCGATGGTGCGTGGCATCCGCGCGTGCGGCGGGTCGGCGATCAGCTCCGTGTAGCGGCGGATGAGCTCCGCGGTGAGCACCGATTGGCGGGCCGGGAACTCCGTGCCCGCGACCGCGGCGCGGAGGTTCTCCAGCTCGGCGGGGAGTGCGCGGAGCGCGGCGGCGATGGCCT
The DNA here is from genome assembly GCF_042667085.1 of Nocardia sp. NPDC057353. Classification (NCBI taxonomy): domain Bacteria; kingdom Bacillati; phylum Actinomycetota; class Actinomycetes; order Mycobacteriales; family Nocardiaceae; genus Nocardia; species Nocardia sp. NPDC057353. The sequence goes on along the minus strand of NZ_JBHVAK010000014.1, from coordinate 82,592 downwards.
CGGGTTCGGGGTCGGTCAGGATGCCGCCGCCGGGGGGGACGGATTCGCTGAGCGCGGCGTCGCAGTACACCACCGGCAGCCCGGTCGCCGCGGCCTCCAGCAGGGCCATGCCCTGGGTGTCGAAGTCCAGGGAGGGGAAGAGCAGGACGTCGTGCTCGCGCATGGCGCGCAGGCAGTCCCGCTGCGCGCGGGCGCCGTGGAAGCGGATGCGCGGGTTCCCGCCCGCGAGCTCGCGGGCGGCCGCCAGTTGGTCGCCGTCGCCATAGACGTCCAGCTCGGCCTCGGGTACCTGCAAGACGGCCTCGATCGCCGCCAGCGGGCGCTTCTCCGCGGAAAGTCGGGCGCACCACAGCACCCGCAGCGGTCTGGCCGGTTCGAGTTCCGCGGCGGGCGGGATCGCGGCGATCTCGTCCACCAGGTCGTCGTCGACCCCGTTGGAGATCACGTGCAGGGTCCCGCCGAACCCGTGCGCCCGCAACCGCGCGGCGAAGTGCGCGGACGGCACGATCACCGCATCCGCCGCCTGCGCCTGCGCGACCATGGTGTGCCACGCGTGCCGCGCCGCCCGTGGTTCGGCACCGCGTGGCATCCGCCCCCGGTGCGGCAGCACGCTGTTGTGCAGCGCCCGCATGGCCAGCGCGGTGGGGTAGGGGAACGGGGAGGTGTGCCGGATGAAGACATCGTCCCGGCTGTGGATCGTCTGCACCAGCGGAATCCCGTGCCGCCGAGCCGCTTTCACCCCGGCGACGGCCACCCCGTAGGTGGTCTGGACGTGCACGACGTCGACCGGCCCGCGCTCGGCGAAGACCGCGTCGATCAGCCGCGCGTTCGCCCTGCTCGGCAGCACCGCGGCGAAACCATTGACCGAGAGCGCGCGCACCGGCGAAAGGGCCACGAGGTCCGGGTCGGGTCGGCTAGATTCCGGACCGGGCGCGGCGAACACCGTGACGCGGTGCCCGAGCCGCCGCGCACCCCTGCACTGGGCATCGACCGAGGTCTGGATGCCGCCGACGGTTCCGGGGTGGAAATCGGTGAACAGCGCGATGTGCATACGGCCACGGTAGTGAGGATGCTGGGTTGAAGATCGCAATTCCGTTGACCGGGACCAGAGGTGACGTGCAGCCCGCCGTCGCGCTCGGGCTGACGCTGCGCGACCGCGGCCACGACGTGATCGTCGGCGCCCCGCCGAACCTGGTGGACTTCACCGCGGGCACCGGGCTCGCCGCCCAGCCGTGCGGCCCGGACGTGCAGCAGCTCTACTCCTCCGAGGAGGGGCAGCGGGCGCTCGCCGCGGGCAGCAGCCTGCGGCTCATGCAGCTGGTCGGCAAGCAGATGGCGGAGTACGCGGAGCGGATGAATCGCGAGGTCATCGAGGTCTGCGCGGGCGCGGAGGTGATCGTCTCCACGCTGCTCACCGAGGACAGGGCGGTCTCGGTCGCCGAGGCCTCCGGCGCCGCGCTGGTCACCCTGCACGGCTTCCCCGGCCGCAAGACCGGCGCCTACCCCTTCCCGGGCGCGCTGCCGCCGCACTGGCAGCCGCCAGCCGCGGTGAACCGGGCCACCTGGTCGGTGGCGGAGAACCTGCGCCGGGTGGTCTTCCTGCGCTACCTCAACCAGCTGCGCGGCGAGCTCGGGCTGCGGAGGAGTACCAAGAGCCCGGCCGCCATGTGCGCCGAGCGCGGCGTGCCCGAGGTGCAGATCTACGACCCGGCGCTGGTGCCGGGGCTGGCCGAGGACTGGGGCGACCGGCGCCCGCTGGTCGGCTTCCTGGCGCTGCCGCGCGCCGCCCGTGAGGCGGTCGGTGAGCTCGCCGACGACCACACCGAGCTGCTGGCCTGGATCGACGCGGGCGAGCCGCCGGTGTACTTCGGCTTCGGCAGCATGCCGATCCGGGACACCCACCAGGTGCTGGCCATGGTGACCCGGGTGAGCGAGCGGCTGGGCAGGCGCGCGCTGGTGAGCGCGGGGTGGAGCGATCTGGCCGCCGCCGACGCCGAATCCGGGGAGACGGTCCGGGTGGTCGGGCCGCTCGCGCACGACATCGTCTTCCCGAAGTGCGCGGCCGCCGTGCACCACGGCGGGATCGGCACCACGTTCGAGAGCCTGCGCGCCGGGCTGCCCACGCTGGTCTGCTCGGTCTCCTTCGACCAGCCCATGTGGGGCGGGCAGGTCGAGCGGCTCGGGGTCGGGGTGCACCTGCCCTTCGCCGAGCTCGACGCCGACCGGCTCACCGCGGGGGTGCGCACCCTGCTGCAGCCGGAGACCGTCGCCCGCACCAGGGAGCTGGCCGGGCGGCTGGCGGCGCGCTCCGATGCCGCCGACCGCACCGCCGACCTGGTCGAGGCCGCCGCTCGGTGAACCGGTTCGCGACCGGCTGCGCCGACTCGGCGGTCATGTTCCGGCGTGCGCTGCGCCGGAGCCTCCGCGGCCGCGACACCCTGCTCGTCTCGGCGCTGCTCCCGCTGCTGCTCATGCTGCTGTTCGTCTACGTCTTCGGCGGCGCCATCGGAGTCGGCATGCCGTACCTGGACTACGTGCTGCCCGGAGTCATCCTGCTCTGCACCGGTTTCGGCGCCTCCATCACCGCGACCGGCGTCGCCACCGACATGACCAGCGCCGCCGTCGACCGCTTCCGCACCCTGCCCATCCACCGGCAGGCGCTGCTCGCCGGGCACGCGCTGGAGGGGGTGGTGCGCAACCTCGGCGTGGTCGCGCTGGTCTTCCTGGTCGCGGCGGCGCTCGGATTCCGCACCACCGCCGGGCCCTCCGGTCTGCTCACGGCCGCGGTGGTGGTGCTGCTGCTGGTCGTGGCCGTCACCTGGATCGCGGTCGCGCTGGGGTTGCTCGCGCGGACGCCGGAGGCGGCGGGCGGGTTCACCTACGCCGTCATGTTCGTGCCCTACGTGAGCAGCGCCTTCGTCCGCACCGAGAGTATGCCGCCGTGGTTGCGGGGGTTCGCCGACCACCAACCGGCCACCCCGGTCCTCGCCGCCGTCCGCGGCGCGCTCACCGGGACGGGCGGTGCCGTGCTCCCGGCGGTGCTGTGGTGCGCCGGCCTCGCTGCCGTCGGATATGTGGCCGCGGCAGCGCTATTCGCCCGGAACAGCGCGCACTGATCCGCGAATCCGTCGGTCGGTCGGCCGATACCGGAGGGGCCGCCGCGGGAATACCGTCGGATTCCGCGGCCCGGCCGTCGAGAGGAGACACATGGCGAGCGAGGCCGGGACGATACTGGCGGCGGAGGTACCGATTCCGCTCGTCGCGGCGGCGATCGCGCGGTCGGTGTGCGAGAAGCCGTCCTGGAAGGAGCGGACGTTCGAGTACGCGCTCGTGCCCGGCATCGGTGAGCTCTGGTCCATCGAACGGCTCGCGCCCGGCGATCCGCGGCGGCTGGACGGCGGGAACCCCGCGGCGGCCTATGATTTCATCGATCTGACGGGCGACGGCGAGCTGTCCGTCCACGTCGCCTACCGGCCGGAGGAGGTCGGCTGCGCAGCGCTCCTGCTGTGCATGGGGTTCGAACCGCCCGCCGGGCTCGCCTACCCGAGGAAGATCGCTCAGCGCGCGGCGGACTACCTGGCGCAGGCCGGAGCGCGCACCGAGATCGACGACTGGCGCCCCTGAAGGGTACGGAAACGACATGGACGACGACCCCACCGGCACCGGCTACGCGCTCGGCCTGGCCGACTCCTCGTACACCTGGTACGCCGGGGCCGCGGTCAAGGCCCGGCGCTTCCACCGGCTGACCGAGGTGCTCCAGCTGCTCGCCTCGGCGGCCATCCCGCTGTCCGCGGCGATTGTCTCCGACAACATCGTGATACCGGCGGTTCTCGGCGCGTTCGTCGTCGTCGTGACCGGCCTGCGCTCGGCCTTCCACTGGCAGGACGACTACCTGCGGTTCAGCCAGGCCAGGGAGGCGGTGGAGGCCGAGCGCAGGCTGTACCGGACGAGCGCGGCGCCGTACGACGAACCGGGGACGCGCGATCAGCGGCTGGCCCAGAGCGTCACCCGGATCGAGCAGGGTGAGATGGGCGGCTGGCTCGATATCGCCGCGCCGCGGCGACGGTAGCGGGCACCGCGATCACCCCTCCGGGGCGTACCCGAGGATGCCCTTGATCTCCAGGTAGTCGTGGAACCCGAACTCGCCCCACTCCCGCCCGTTCCCGCTCTTGCGGTACCCGCCGAACGGGCAGTGGAAGTCGAAGGCGTCGTTGATCGAGACCCAGCCCGCGCGGATGCGGCGGGCGAGCGAGCGGGCGACCTCGAGGTCGGCGCCCGCGACGTTCCCGGCGAGGCCGTACTCGGTGTCGTTGGCGAGTTCGACGGCGTGGTCCAGGTCGTCGTAGGCGATGATCGTGATGACCGGGCCGAAGATCTCTTCGCGGGCGATCGTCATGTCATTGGTGACGTGCGCGAAGACCGTCGGCTTGACGTAGTAGCCGCGGTCGAGGCCGTCGGGGCGGCCGGTGCCGCCCGCGACCAGGGTGGCGCCCTCGTCGATGCCCCGCTGGATCAGCGCCTGGATCTTCTCGAACTGGGTGCCGGAGACCACCGGCCCGACCGCGACGTCACCGGCGGGGTCGCCGACGGTGAGCCCGGCCGCGGCCTCCCGGGCGGCGGCGACGGCGTCGTCCACCCGGTGCCGCGGCACCAGCATGCGGGAGAGCGCGCTGCAGGTCTGGCCGGAGTTGTTCATGAGGGTGCCGACCGCGATCCCGACATTGGCGGGCAGGTCGTCGTCGTCCAGCACGATATTGGGGCTCTTGCCGCCCAGCTCCTGGGTGACCCGCTTGACGCTCGGCGCGGCGTTGCGCGCGATCTCGATCCCGGCCCTGGTGGAGCCGGTGAACGACACCAGGTCCACATCCGGGTGCGCGGAGAGCGGCACCCCGACGTTCGGCCCGTCGCCCTGCACCAGGTTGAACACCCCGGCGGGCACACCGGCCGCGTCCAGGATCTCGGCGAAGATCTGCCCGGAGAACGGCGACTGCTCGGAGGGCTTGAGCACGACGGTGCAGCCGGTCGCGAGCGCGGGGAAGACCTTGACCGCGATCTGGTTCAGCGGCCAGTTCCACGGCGTGATCAGCCCGCAGACCCCGATCGGCTCCTTCACCACCAGGGTGGCGCCGCGCTGCTCTTCGAAGGAGAACTCCTCGAGGATGCCGATGGCGGTGGCGAGGTGCCCGGCGCCGAGATCCACCTGGAAGCCGCCTGCCAGCGCGGCGGGCGCACCCATCTCCTCGGTGAGCGCCGCGGCGAGATCGCCCTTGCGCTTCTCGTACTCGTCGCCGATGGCGCGCAGCACGGCGGCGCGCTCGGCGACCGGGGTCGCCGACCAGGCGGGGAAGGCGGAGCGGGCGGCGGCCACCGCGCGGTCCACGTCGGCCGCCGAGCCGAGCGCGACCGTGCCCGCCACCTCCTCGGTGGCCGGGTTGATCACCTCGAAGGTCGCGGCGGTGGCGGGCTCGATCCACTTGCCGCCGATGTAGAAGGTGCTGAATGTGCGCATGGTTACTGCATCCCCTCGGCGTACCAGGTGCGGAACTCGTCGTAGCTGGGCATTTCTTCGGAGTTGGCCTTGGGGTCGACCACCACGTGGATGACGCCGGGGCGGCCGCTGGCGTAGGCGCGCTTGATGGCGGGCGCGATGTCCTCCTCGCGCTCCACGTACTCGCCGTAGCAGCCGAACCCCTCCGCGACCTTGTCCAGCCGGGTCTCGGTGCTCCAGTGCGTGCCGGTCTCCAGCGAGCCCTGGCCGAACAGCCCCTTGTAGACGCCGACCTCCAGCCCCCAGGAGTAGTCCACCGCGACAACGCAGACCAGCGGCAGGTTCAGCCGGGCCGCGGTCTCCAGCTCGCCGATGTGGAAGAGGAACGACGAGTCGCCGGTCACCAGCATGAGCGGGCGCTTGCGGCCGTCGGCCACCGAGGCGCCGATGGCGTAGGGGAGCCCGGTGCCGAGGTGCCCGAAGTTCTGGTTCCAGATCACGTCGTGCGGCTTGGCCTGCGAGTAGGTCCAGCCGAAGATGGTCGTGGCGCCGCCGTCGCGGACCATGATGCCCTCCGGCGGGAACGCCTTCGTGGCCTCGACGATGAGCCGGGCGGGGTGCACCGGGCTCTGCCCGGAGGGCGCGGTCTCGGCCAGCTCGGCCAGGCGCGCGGCGTCCTGCTCGATCCAGCCCGCCAGCTCGGGGGTCGCGGTGCGCGGGGTGTCCTTCAGCGCCTCGACCAGCTGCGGCACGATGGCGCGGAGGTCACCGACGAGCGGGACGTCGATCGGCCGGTTCACCCCGATGGCCTCCGGATTCTGCTCCACCAGAATCCATTTCCGGTTCGCCTCGCCCGCCACCCAGTGCCTGCCGACGCCGTAGTGCACCGGCTCGCCCAGCTCGGTGCCGATCGCCAACACCAGGTCGGACTGCACCACCGCGTCGATGGACGAGGGCGAGAAGCCGTAGGCGAAGGTCCGGTCCTCCAGCCCCTCGATGAACGAGGTGCCGCCGGAGGTCTGGATCACCGGCACCGCCATGAGCTCGGCCAGCGCCCGCACCGACGCCCCGGCGCGGGTGGTGTGCACGCCGTGCCCGACGATGAGAATCGGCTGCTTCGCGGCCCGGATGAGCGCCGCCGCCTCGTCGATGCGGTCCTGCCCCGCGGTCTGCCCGACCAGCCGGTAGCGGTGCGGCGGCAGCGGCTCCGGGACGTCCAGCTCCTCCTGGATGATGCCCTTGGGCCACTCGATGTAGACCGGGCCGGGGGTGCCGGTGAGCGCCCGGCGCAGCCCCTCGCGGATGATCTCGTCGGTCTGGTCGGCGTACTCGATGCTGGCGTGGTACTTCACCGACGGCGCGAAGAGCTCGGCCTGCTTGACGAACTGGATCCGGCCGCGGCGCACCCGCTGCTCGGTGATCCTGGCGCGCTGCCCGCCCAGGAAGATGACCGGCGAGTTCTCCACCTTGGCGCACTGGATGGCGCCCGCCATGTTCGCCATGCCGGGCCCGAGCGTGCCGATGCAGACCGCCGCCGTGCCGGTCATCCGGGAGACCGCCTCGGCCATGAACCCGGCCGTCTCCTCGTGGTGCGGCGCGATGACGTTCCAGCCGCGCTCCTCGGCGAGGTGGAACATGTGCACGAAATTCGGGTCCGGGATGCCGAATACGGTGGTGATGCCCTCGGCTTCGAAGAGCTGGATGATGCGTTCGTAGACCTTAACCGACATGCTGCGCACCCTCCGTGGCCAGCGCGAAACTTCTCGTCAGATGCTCGACGTGCCCGGTGCTGGTGGGCAGGATCCAGGAGTTCGCGGTGTCCCGGATCTCGTCGATGCGCGCGCCGACCTGCTCGACCGTCCACGCGGGCTGGTACACCCCGGCGGTCTCGGCGAGGTAGACGCGGGCGACCCGCCCGGCCACCGCGGCGTAGATCTCGCCGGAGACCGAGCAGGATTCGTGCGCGAGCCAGCCGACGGCGGGCGCCGTCAGCTCGGGGCCCATGGGCGGGTAAGCGGAGGTGTCCAGCCCGTCCGCCAGCCGGGTGACCGCGGCGGGGACGATGACATTGCTGCGCACGCCCACCTCGGCGCCCTCCAGGGCGATCACATTGGAGAGGCCGATGACGCCCGCCTTCGCCGCCGCGTAGTTCGCGACGTTCTTGTTCCCGTACACCCCGCCGATGGACGAGGTGAGCACCACCCGGCCGTAGCCGGCGTCGGCCATGACCGGGAACGCGGCCCGCGCCACGTGGAACGCGCCGCGCAGGTGGACGTCGAGGACCGCCTCGAAATCCTCGTACGGCATGTCGCGCAGCGAGCCGTAGCGGACATTGCCCGCATTGTGGATCAGGATGTCGAGCCTGCCGAAGCGGTCGAGCGCGGTGTCGATGATCGCCCGACCGCCCTCCGGGGTGGCGACCGAGTCGGTCGAGGCGGCGGCGGTGCCGCCCGCCGCCGCGATCTCGGCGACCACGTCGGCGGCCGGACTACCGATCACCTCGTCGCCGCGCACGCTGCTGCCGAGGTCGTTCACGACGACGCGCGCGCCGCGGGCGGCGAGCAGCAGGGCGTACGCGCGCCCCAGCCCGCGCCCGGCCCCGGTGATCACGGCGACCCGCCCGTCATAGCGCAGCTCGCTCATCGCGGCCCGCCCGTCTTCGGAGCGGCCGCGCGGCACCCGCGTCCCGGCCGGCGGAGAACGGCGCTCACTTGCCGAGCTCCAACCCGGGCAGCTCGCCGGTGTCCCGCCACGCCTGCAGGACGTCCTCGAAGGCGTAGAACCCGGGCCAGTACGGCTCGCCGAGGTGCGAGCGGATCTGCCGCTCGCCCTCGTTGTTGTAGTAGCCGGGCGTGCACTCACGCTGAAAACTGGTGTTGTCCACCGCGGTCTCCCGAACCGTGGTGCACCACTCCTGAACCGCCTGCGGCGTCGGCTCGATCGAGGTGACCCCGGCCCCTTCGGCGTGCGCCAGGATGTAGGCGATGTGCCCGGCCTGCTGGTCGAACATGTCGGTGGTGCTCGCGGTGACCCCGCCCTGGATGAACCCGGTGAAGAAGATGTTCGGGAAGCCGCGGGTGGTGAGCCCGTGCAGCGTCCTGTACCCGTCGCCCCAGTGCTCGTAGAGCGAGAGCCCGTCGCGCCCGGTGAAGGGCGCGATCCCGAGCCGCCGGTCCAGGTCGGTGGTGATCTCGAAGCCGCTGGCGAAGATGATGCAGTCGACCTCGTGCTCGACCCCGTCGGCGACGATGCCCTTCGCGGTGATCCGCTCCACGCCCTTGGTCTTCGAGACGTCGACCAGGGTCACGTTGTCCCGGTTGAAGGTGGGCAGGTACTCGTCGTTGAAGCACGGCCGCTTGCACAGGAAGCGGTAGTACGGCTTGAGCGCCGCCGCGGTCGCGGGATCGTGGACCAGGGCGTCCACCCGCCGCCGCACCCGCTCCATGGCCCGGTAGTCGGCGAGTTCGCGCAGCTCCATGAACTTCTCCGGGGTGAGCGTGGCCCAGCCCTCGGTGGCGGTGATCTCCGCCTCCACATTGCGGCTCACCTCGGTCCAGCCGTCGCAGATCAGGTCCGGCTGGCCGGGCGCGAACGCCTCGAAGGCGGCGGTGTGGAAGTTGCGCTTGCGCTCCCTGGTCCAGCCCGGCTTCAGGGATGCCGCCCACTCGGGGTCGGTCGGCACGTCGCCGCGCTCGTAGACGTAGGAGGGGGTGCGCTGGAAGACGTACAGGTGCTCGGCGGATTTCGCCAGGTGCGGGATGACCTGGATGCCGCTGGCGCCGGTCCCGATCACCGCGACCTTCTTGCCCGCGAGCCCGTCCAGCCCGCCCTTCATGCTGCCGCCGGTGTAGGCGTAGTCCCAGCGGGCGCTGTGGAAGGTGTGCCCCTCGAACTCCGAGATTCCGGGGATGCCGGGCAGTTTCGGCTTGTTGAACGGTCCCTGGGCCATGATCACCCAGCGCGCCCGGATGGCGTCGCCGCGGTTGGTGCCGATGGCCCAGCGGCCGCTCGGCTCGTCCCATTCCAGCGACTCGACCAGCGTGCTGAAGATCGCGCGCTCGTAGAGGTTGTAGTGCTTGCCGATCCGCTGCGCGTGCTCGAAGCACTCGTCGCCGCGCGCGTACTTCTCGGTCGGCATGTAGCCGGTCTCCTCGAGCAGCGGCAGGTAGGCGTAGCTGTCGGTGTCGCACTGGATGCCGGGGTAGCGGTTCCAGTACCAGGCGCCGCCGAAATCGCCGCCCAGCTCGATGATCCGGAAGTCGGTGACGCCCGCCTCCTGCAGCCGGGCGGCGGCGATCAGCCCGGCCCAGCCGCCGCCGAGGATGGCGACCCCGATCTCGCCGGTGATCGGCTCGCGCGGCTCCACCGCGGTGTACGGGTCGCCCGCGTAGAACTCGTCGAAGCCGTCCTCGGTGACGAGGTACTGGCCCTGCCCCTCGGTCCGCAGCCGCTTGTCCCGCTCGGCGAGGTACGTCGCGCGCAGCGCGGCGAGATCGACCTCGGGGGTCTGCGTGGGTGCACAGTCGGTCATGGGGTGGTCCTTCAGCTCAGCTCGGTGGGTTCGCCGGTGCCCATGTACCTGGCGAGGTTGTGGTGCAGGTTGACGACGCTGCGCTCGCGGTATGGGTTCGGCTTGGGGCCGGAGAAGCCGCGCGACTTCATGCCCTGCTGCACGGCGGCCATGTTGTCGAAGTCCTGCGGCAGCACGCTGCGCCAGCCGGGGTCGCCGACCGGGGTGTACTCCCACTGCGTCTCCGGCTCCTGCCCCTCCGGGAAGAGCTCGAAGACCGCGGCCTCGAAGATGCACTTGTCCGGGTCGGTGCCGTACGGGCGGAAGCGGTAGCAGAGCATGTTGTTCACCGCGTGCCCGATCTGGAAGTTCGGGAAGATCTGCCACGCGGTGCCCGCCTGTGCCACCACCGAGGGGTCGACCTTGGGCCAGTCCACGCCGCGCGCCTGGTCCTCCGCGCGGGCGGTGTCCAGCCAGTAGCGCAGCACCTGGTCGCTCGGGGTGCCCTCGGGCAGCTCGTCCACCAGCCGGTTGGCGACGTCGACCAGGGTGCGGGTGGTGTTGGTGTTGGCGTTCTCCCAGGTGAAGTTCTGCAGCGTCGCGGTGGAGACCCTGGCGTCGGCGCCGCCGCCGACCCGCAGCTTGGCCTGGTTCTCCTCCATGCCCTTCGGCGCGTCGTAGCCGATGTTGGAGTGCTTGCCCTGCGCCCGCGCCCAGCCCAGGAAGCTGCCGAAGTTGGCGAACTCCGGGTGTGTGTAGGGCACGTGGTAGGTCTCCATGAAGGCCTCGAAGGCGACCTTCCAGTTGCAGTCGAACTCGACCCAGCGGCGCCAGCGGTACCGCATCTTCTCCAGCTCGAAGTGCTCGAGCAGCGCGGCGGCGGGGTTCAGGTAGTCGCGCAGCGGCTCGGCTTCCGGATCCATGGTGATCCAGAGCCAGCCGCCCCAGGTGTCGACCCTGACCTGGTTGAGCCCGTCGTTGCGCTCGGTGAGGGCGCAGCTCCAGTCCTCGCGCTCCGGCACGAAGGTGTTGCGGCCCTCCAGGTCGTAGCGCCAGCCGTGGAAGCCGCAGACGAACTGCTTGGCACTGCCGCGCGCGTCGTGCGCACCGGGCGGGGTGTCCACGAGCCGGCGGCCGCGGTGCGCGCAGACATTGTGGTAGGCGCGGAAGGTGTGCTCCGCGGTGCGCACCACCAGGATGGAGTCGTTCATGATCTCGTAGGTCAGGTAGTTGCCGACCCGCGGGATCTCCTCCACCCGGCCGACCTGCTGCCAGACCTTCGCCCACAGCTTCTCGCCCTCGGCGCGCGCGTACTCCGGCGAGATGTAGGCGTCGACGCCGATCTCCACCGGGGTCGAGAGCGGTTCCGTTGCGTTGTCGGTCATGACGTTTCTCCCGATCGGGGTCAGCGGGTGATGGCGGCGCGGAAGTCCTCGTTCTCCAGGAAGAGCGAGGTGTGGTCGGCGCCGAGGTGGGTCCACTTGAGGTTCAGGCCGCCGTCGACCAGCAGCGTCTGGCCGGTGATGTAGCTCGACAGGTCGGAGAGCAGGAACAGGATCGGCCCGGCCTGCTCCTCCGGGGTGCCGCGGCGGCCCATGGCGATGGCGGTGCGGTCGCGCTCGGGGTCGTCGCCGACGTAGGCGGTGGAGGCGGGGGTCGCGGTGACGCCGGGGGCGACCGCGTTCACCCGGATTCCGGTCTGTGCCAGCTCCACCGCGAGGGTTCGGGTGGCGGCGACCAGCGCGGCCTTGGCGGTGCCGTAGGCGATGTGGAACGGGGCCGTGTTCATGCCGCTGATCGAGGACAGGGAGACGATCGAGCCGGGGTGGTTCGCGGCCTTCAGCTCGGCGGCGACCGCCTGGCTGAGGAAGAACATGGTCTCCAGGTTCTGCGCGAAGAGCGCGCGCCAGTCCTCCCTGGTGACCCTGGTGGCGGGCATCCAGGTGGTCGGGGCCGCCCCGCCCGCGATATTGACCAGGCCGTGCAGCTCGCCGTCGGCGGCGCGGGCGCGCTCCAGGATGCTCGCGACACCCTCATCGGTGCCCGCGTCGGCGGCGAAGGGGATGACCGGGAGGCCCGCGTCGGCCAGGGGTTCCACGTGCGTGGCCAGGTTCTCCTTGCCGCGGCTCACCGCGATCACCGTGGCGCCCGCCCTGGCGATGAGTCTGGTGACGGCGGTGCCGATGCCGCCGCCGCCCGCGCCTGCGACGATCACCACGCGGCCGGCGAGGCCGAGATCGATGTCGCTCATGCCGCGTACCTCCTCGATATGGTTGGGATCTCCGCGCGGCAGCGCTCGAGCGGGCTCGTGCTCCGCCGCGGCACGGTCGCGGACCGCTCGCGGTCGCGCTGCGCGGCGCCGGGCCGGTGCACCGCCATCACCCCTCGATGCGGACGGCGAGGACGCTGCCCTCGGCGTCGGCGGAGACGTAGACGGTGCCGTCGGGGCCCGCGGCGATCCCGGCGAACGGGCCCATCGGGCCGGAGAACGGCGGGGTGCCCTTGAGCGGCTTGGGGACGACGCCCTCCGGCGCGCCGAGCGGCAGCTGCGCGGCAAGCGTCTGCCTGGCCTTGGTGACGAGGTCGACCGCGATCAGCGCCTTCAGCCCGACATCCACGATGAGCAGCTGATTGCCGCGCACCAGGATGCCGTGCGGCGTCTCCAGGCCGTCCACCACGGTGTCGACCCCGCCCCGGCCCGCCGTGACGATCCGCCCGGCGCCGGACTCGGAGACGAGCACCGCCCCGTCCGGCCCGAAGGCGACGCCGATCGGGCGCTGCAGCCCGGAGGCGAGCACCTCGGTCTGTCCGCCGCGGATCGAGGCCACCTTGCCGGTGCCCGCGTCCGCGGTGACGATGGTCCCGTCGGCGGCGACCGCGACCCCGTAGAGCTGGTCGAAGCCGTCGGCGACGAGCGCGGTCTCCGGCTCCGGGCCGTGCTTGTAGGTCACGATCTGCCCGAGCGAGGTCGAGCCGACGAACTCGCCGACGCCGGTGGCGGTCACGCCGCGCAGGTAGCCGGGGGTATTGAGGCTGAACAGCGAGGCGATCACCTGGAGCGCGCCGTCGCGGTGCTCGTAGAGGAAGGTGCCGTCGGCGACGTAGAGCGTGCCGTCCGGGCCGACGGTGAGGTCCAGCGGCCACAGCAGCCCGCCGGGCAGCACCGATGTGCTCTCGCCGCCGCCGAGCACCTCGGTGATCGCGCCATCGAAGCTGGAGACGAAGAGCCTGCCGTCGACGAAGGTGCAGTTGTCCAGGCCGGGCGCGAGCTGGGCCAGCACCTCGCGGTCGCCGGTGCGCGGGTCGATGCGCAGCACCTGCCCGGAGCCCGCCTGCGTGGAGACGATGAACCCGGCGGCGTCGAACTTCACCGAGTCCGGGCCCGCCAGGTCGCCGACGACCCGCTCCGGGGTTCCGCCGTCCGGGTCGATGCGCCAGATGTCGCTGGTGCCCATGACCGGGTAGTAGAGGAGCCCGTCCGGGCCGACCTCCATGGCGTTCGGCATGGGCAGGTTGTCCTGCAGCACGATCGGCGCGGAGCCGTCCAGCGGCAGCTCCATGAGCCGCCCGCCGATCCGGCACTCGTTCACGAAGAGCCTGCCGTTGTGCACGGTGATGCCGTTGGCGCCGGGCAGGTCGTCGCGGAGCACCCGGCTGCTGCCGTCGGCGCCGCGCACGCTGACCCTGGCGTCCATGTACTCGGTGGCGATCAGGTTGCCCGCCGGGTCGAAGGCGATGTCGTCGGGGGCGACGATGTCGCCGCCCTTGGCGCTGATCGTCTCCAGCTCACCGGTCCCGACGTCGAGCGCGCTGATCTGGCTGCCCGCGACCTGGGCGATGTAGATCCGGCCGTCCGGGCCGGTGCGGAGGCCGTTGGCGCCGAACAGCCTGCTGGGCGGCGTGCGCCGCTCGACGCTGACGCCATCGGCGAGGGTGAACGGAGTGGTGGTGCTGTAGCGCGCCCCTCGAGTCAAGGCGGAGCCTCCCGTGCGAATCGGAGGAGTGTGTCGCGGGCCACGCTACGTCAATCCTCACAAGGATTGCAATACTTGCCGTGAGTGTGGAAATCCGAAGGTGGGCAAGGCTCCTGGAGTGGGCGCGCGAAATCGGCCGGTGCCTGCGCGGGGTGCGCAATGGTGCCGGAATGTGATATGGAAGAATTTGAGAATGAGATTACCCAACCCGTGCGCGGGAAGGGCGGGTATCGCCGAAAGCGGGCTACAGCCGGGTGCGCGACACCGTCTGCATGGCGAGCCGCGCGCCCGCCGACGAGGCGTTCACCACGCCGCCGTCGAACCGCTCCAGGACGACGGCCTGGCTGGCGGTGAGGTGGGTCCGGTAGAGCCGCTCGGCCTCCGCGGCGCGGCCCGCCTCGATCTCCCTGGCGATCCTGCGGTGCGTGCGGACCACCGCGTCGGCCTCGTCGCCGGAGGGGTACTCGCCCTGCTCGGTGATCGCCTCGGCCCAGGCCTCCTCCTGTGCCGACCACAGCGTGACCAGCGTGCTCACCACGTAGCGGACGGTGAGGTTCGGGGTATGCGCGACGATCAGGTCGTGGAACTCGCGGGCGGTGTGCGTGAAGGCGACGCCGTCGTCGAGCAGCTCCGCGGACTTCTCCACGTTCTCGGTGAGCGCGGGGACGACGGTCTCGGCGCGGTCCGGCCTGCCCGCGCACTCGGCGGCGCACTGCGGCTCCAGCATGCGCAGCCCGGCGGCCAGGTCGCCGAGGGTGACGCGGGCGCCCTGCAGCGCGAGGCCGAGGTGGTAGGCGGCGGAGGTCGCGTCCGGGCGGTGCACCTCGGCGCCGCCGACATTGCCGCGGCGCACGGTGACCAGCCCCTCGGTCTCCAGGATGCGCAGCGCCTCGCGGATCGACGGGTAGCTGACCCCGAAGTCCTGCACCAGCTGGTCCTGGGTGGGGAGCCGGTAGGTGTCGTCGCCCGCCAGGATGCGGGTGCGCAGCTCGGCGGCGACGGTCTCGGCGATCCGGCGCTGCGGCACCCGGCCGCGGCGGGCGCTGGTCACCGCTGCCGCCCGTCGCCGGTCCGCCCGCGGGTCGCTCTCACCGTCATGGCGGCAGTGTAGTCAGCGGAGGATGACCATACAAACATTGCTATCCTTATGAGGATTGAAGTACCGTGCGTCGCATGGACTTCACGATGGGTTCGGCCGCCGCGGAGCTGCGCGGCGAGCTCCGGCGGTTGATCGCCGCGGAGGTCCCGGCGGGCTTTCTCGGCGCCTTCACCGACGATCCCGCGGATCTGGCGGTGGCGCAGCGATTCTGCGCGGTGCTGGCCGAGCGCGGGCTGCTCTGCGCGGCCTGGCCTGCGGAGTTCGGCGGGCGCGGCGCCTCGGTGTGGGAGCAGACCGCGGTCCGCGAGGAGATGTGGGCGCAGCACGAACCGCGCGGCGCCCAGTACATGGGCGTGAACTGGGTCGGGCCGACCATCATGCGGCACGGCACCGAACAGCAGCGGCGCGCGCACCTGCCGCCGATCGCGCGCGGCGAGGTCATCTGGTGCCAGGGGTTCAGCGAGCCGGACGCGGGCTCCGACCTCGCCTCGCTGCGCACCGCCGCGCGGCGGGACGGGGACGGGTGGGTGATCTCCGGGCAGAAGATCTGGACCTCCTACGCGACCATGGCGCAGTGGTGCTTCCTGCTCGCGCGCACCGGGGCCGGTGACCGGAAACAGCAGGGGCTCACCGTTTTCCTGCTGCCCATGTCGGCGCCGGGCATCCAGGTGCGGCCGATCCGCTCCATGCTCGGGCCGCACCACCTGAACGAGGTCTTCTTCGACGGGGTGCGGGCGACCGGGGCCGATGTGCTCGGGCGGGTCGGGGACGGCTGGTCGGTGGTGCGGGAGGTGCTGGCCTTCGAACGGGTCGGGATCGCGCGCTACGCCCGCTGCGAGCGGTTGCTGCGCACCGCGCCGGAGGTGCTCGGGGCGCGCTGGGCGGCGCTGCCCGCCGGGCTGCGCGGGCGCTGGGCCCGCATGCTCGTCCGGGCCAGGCGGGCGCGGTTGCTGGCGTACCAGGTGCTCGCCACGCAGAGCACCGGCAAGGTCGATCCCGCCGACACCGCGGCCTACCGGATCGCGGTCACCCGGCTGGACCAGGAGAGCGCCGCGCTGCTCACCGAGCTCGCGGCGCACGTACCGGACGAGGAGGGGGAGCGGCGGGTGTTCCGCCGGGCGGTCGACGACCACTGGCGGTACGCGAATGCCGCGACCGTCGCCTCGGGGAGTATCGAGATGCAGCAGATCCTGCTGGCGCGGGCGCTGCTCGGCGCCGGGCGCCGGAACGGGGAGGCGGCATGAGCGCCGCGGCCGTCCCGCCCGAGGGGGCGGTGTCGGCGGCGGCCGGGGTGGGTCGGGCGGACGGCGCCGCAGGGGTCCCGGATGTCGGGGTGCGGCCGCCGGATCGAGCTGCGGGCCACTCGGCGGACCGGGGCGCTCGGGCAGGCTCGGCTGCGGGCCACTCCGCGGACGGTGGCGCTCCGGCAGGCGCGGCCGGGGACAGCTCGGCGGACGGGGGTGCTCGGCCGCGGGCGGGCTCGGTCGCGGAGAGCTCAGCGGACGGGGGTGCGATGCAGATCGAATTGTGTGACGAGGCGCGGGAGTTCGGGGCGCAGGCGCTGCGGGCGCTGCGCGCTGCGGGCGGGGACGAATTGGTGCAGCGGGCGGAGGCGGAGCCGGGGCTGCGGCACGGGCTGATCGCGCCGGTGCTGGAGCGGCTCGGGGCGTGGGAGTTGGCGCCGTACCGCGACCCCGTCGAGCTGGAGGCCGCGGCGGCGCTGTGCCGGAGCGCGGGCTACTGGGCGGTGCCGTATCCGGTGGCCGAGCGGCTTGCCCGGCCTGCCGATCTCGGGGTGGACGCGCTCGTCGCGGTGGCGGGGCCGGAATCGGCCGCCGCGCTCGCCGGGCTCGACCTGCGGGTGGCGGCGGTCGGGCTGGGCGGCGAACGTGGCCTCGTGCGGGCACTGCCTGCGACAGGTACCGCGCGGGAGACCGCGTTCGTGGTGCCGATCGCGGTCGAGCCCGTCGACACCGCGGGCGACCCCGCGCTCGCCCTGACCCTGCCCGGCTGGACCCTGCTCGGCATGCTCGACCGCGCGGTCGAGCTGGCCCGCGCGCACGTCCTGCTCCGCGAGCAGTTCGGCAGGCCGCTGGCCGAGTTCCAGTCGGTGCAGTTCCAGCTCACCGATGCCGAGGTGGAGCGAAGGGGCGTTGAGATGCTGGCCCGCTACGCGCTCTGGAGCATCCAGGCGGGCCGCCCCGAGGCGGTCGCCGACGCGCTGGCGCTGCGGTTGGCCGCGCTGGAGGCGGCGGAGACGGTGTTCCGGGTGGCGCACCAGGTGCACGGCGCGCTCGGCTTCTGCGACGAGGCCGCGCTCTCCTGGCTCTCCCGGCACAGCCTGCCGCTGCGCAGGCTCCCGCTCGGCCGCACCGGCACCGAGGACGCCCTGGCCCGCCGCATCGGCAACGCCGGGCTGGCCGGGCTCTTCTCCGACCCGCCGGGGGTGTGACATGGAGCTACCTCCCGGCCTCACCATCACCGCGGACGGCCCGGTGCGCACCGTGCTCATCGACCGCCCGGACGAACTCAATGCCGTGAACGCCGACCTGCACCGCGCGCTCGCCGAGGTCTGGCGGCACCTGGCCGCGGACACCGGGGCGCGGGCGGTGGTGCTGACCGGCGCGGGCCGCGCCTTCAGCGCGGGCGGCGACCTGAACTGGATCACCTCGTTCCTGGACGACCCGGTCGCGCGGGACGAGAGCATCCGCGAGGGCGCGCAGATCATCGAGGAGCTGCTGCGCTTCCCGCTGCCGGTGATCGCGGCGGTGAACGGCGCCGCCATGGGGCTCGGCGCGAGCATCGCGGTGCTCTGCGACATCGTGCTCATGTCCGAGCAGGCCTACCTGGCCGACCCGCACGTCGCGGTCGGGCTGGTCGCCGGGGACGGCGGCGCCGCCTTCTGGCCGCTGCTCACGCCGATCCTGCGGACCAGGGAGTTCCTGTACACCGGGGATCGGATCGATGCCGCCACCGCCGTGCAGGTGGGGTTGGCGAGCCGGGTGGTCGCGCCCGCGGCGCTGCTCGCCGAGGCGCACGCGCTGGCCCACCGGCTAGCCGCGCAGCCGGTGGAGGCGCTGCGTGGTACCAAGCGGGTGGTGAACATGTACCTGTCGCAGGCGTTGGGCGGGCCGATGCAGGCGGGGTTCGCGGCGGAGGTGGTGTCGATGCAGAGTGCGGAGCACCGGGATCGGTTGCGGGCGTTGCGGGATCGGGCGCGATGAGAGCCCGCGGTGACCGTGCCGCGCTCCGGGAACGCTGTGCCGGTCGGGAGCGGATGTGATGAGAGTGACGGCATGGCCGGAGGATCTCGGCGTGTTCCGGGAGCAGGTCCGGGAGTGGTGTTCGCGCGAGATACCGAGCGATTGGCGGCGGGCGCAGACCGGGGTCACCGGCGCGGAGTTCGTCGCGTTCCAGCAGGACTGGTTCCAGCGGCTGCGCCGCGCGGGGTTCGCGGTCCCGCACTGGCCCGCGGAGTACGGCGGCGGCATGCCGGTCGCGCACCAGATCGTGCTCTACCAGGAGTTGGCCGCGCACGACGCGCCGCGCCTCGTCCTCGCCTTCGTCTCGGTGCACCACGCCGCCGCCACCCTGCTCGGCGCGGGCACGCCGGAACAGCGGCGCGAGCACCTGCCCGCCATCCTGAACGGCGAGATCTGGGCCCAGGGCTTCTCCGAACCGGGCGCGGGCTCGGACCTGGCCGCGCTGCGCACCACCGCCCGCCGGGACGGCGACCACTACGTCGTCACCGGCCAGAAGGTCTGGGCCAGCGGCGCCCAGTACGCCGACCGCTGCCTGCTCCTGGCCCGCACCGACCCGGCGGCGCCCAAGCGGCGCGGAATCTCCTACTTCCTGCTCGACATGCGCAGCCCCGGCATCGAGGTGCGGCCCATCCGGCAGGCCACCGGCGACGCGCACTTCTGCGAGATCTTCCTGGACGAGGTGCGGATCCCGGCCGCGAACCTGATCGGCGCGGAGCACCGGGGCTGGCAGGTCGCGCAGCAGACGCTCGGCGCCGAGCGCGGGCTGACCATGCTCGAGCTCGCCGAACGGCTCGCCAACGTCGGGTTCCGCCTGCTGGTCGCGGAGGCACGGGTGCACGACGATCCGGTGGTGGACGACCGGCTGGCCGCGCTGGAGATCGAGCTCACCGGGTTACGGGCGCTCTGCCGCGACCTGGTGGAGCGGCACGAGGCCGGGACGGCGGGGCCCGCCGATGCCTCGGTGGTCAAGCTCTTCTACAGCGAACTGCTGCAGCGGATGACGGACTTCGGGGCCGAGCTCGGCGGGGTCGGCGCGCACACGGTGCTGCGCAAACCCCTGTCCGGGGGGTGGGAATCGGGGGCCTGGGTGCTGGATTTCGTCGGCTCGTGGGAGTGGACCATTCCCGGCGGGACCAGCGAGATCCAGCGCACCATCATCGGCGAGCGCGGGCTGGGGCTGCCGCGGGAACCGGTGCTGCCGTGAACGCCTTCGCCGAATTCCACGACGAACTGCGCTCCGTCGCTCGGCAACTGCTCGCCGAGGACGGGGCGGTGCCGTGGGACACCGTCGCCAGGGCCGGGTGGCCGGGGCTCGCGGTGCCGGAGGAGTTCGACGGGGCCGGGGCCGGGGTCGCCGAGGCGGCGGTGCTGCTGACCGAGGTCGGCCGGGCCGCCGCCCGGACCGCGCTGCCCTCGGTGCTGGCGCTGAGTGTGCCCGCGCTGCTCGCCGTCGGCGCCGACCCGCTGCGCGACGAGGTGTTGCGCGCGGTTGTCGCGGGGCGGACGGTGCCGGTCGTGGTGCTGAGCGGTGACGCACCGGTGGCGGGTCCGGTCGAGTCCGGTAGTGCGCGGCCGGATTCCGCGCCGGCTTCGCGGTCGGACAACGAGGTGGAGTCGTCCGGTGTTGCGGCGCCTTTCCGGTGGGAGCGTGGCCTGCTCACCGGCACCGCGCACTTCGTGCTCGACGCCCCGTCGGCGGACCTGCTGCTGATTCCGGTTGTCGACCCCGACGGCGGAACAGTGCTCGCCGCGGTCGATCCCGAATCGGTCACCCGCACCCCGGCACCGCTGGTGGACGCGACGAGGACGGTCGGCACCGTCACGGCCGACGCGGTGGAGCCGCGCGCGGTGTGGCGCTTCGAGACGCCGATCGCGCTGAGCGCGCGGGCAGCGCTGGCGACGGCCTGCGACTCGCTCGGGATCGCCGAGGCCATGCTCGACGCGACCGTCGCCTACGTGCGGGTGCGGGAGCAGTTCGGCCGCCCGGTCGGCTCGTTCCAGGCGGTCAAGCACGCCTGCGCCGACATGCTGGTCCGGGTCACGGTCGCCGGGCACCTGGTCGCCGCGGCGGTCGATGCCGTGCAGAACGTCGCACCCGATGCGGAGACCGCCGTCGGCATGGCCAAGTCCTACGCCACCGAGGCCGCGGTCTCCGTGGCGGGCGCCGCCATGCAGCTGCACGGCGGCTACGGCTACACCTGGGAGAGCGGCATCCACGCCCACCTCAAGCGCGCCACCCTCAACCGCGCCCTCTTCGGCACGCCCGCCGCCCACCGCCGCACCCTCGCCGCCCGCTACCGCGAGTAGACGGGCGAGGGCCCGCGCAGCGTGCCCGCATTCGGCACCCGAACTGTGCCCGGGGTAGGACCGGAGTCCGCTTCGATCCTTCGGCGCGGTGGACGAAAGCGCTACCGCGGCATGGGCGGCGGTGTCCCGAGCGCATCGGCGAAGGCGGGTGCCGCGCAGAGCGCCGCGTGGCCGGGGCCGACGGCGGGCACCACGACGCTGCCGGTGATGGTGACCGCGGGGGGTGAGCGGGATCGCGGCGATCCGTACCGAGCCGAGCTCGCCGATCTGGTCGGCGGGCAGCACGGTCCAGCTCTCCGGATCGGCCCCGATCTCGATGACCGCGTCCCTGGCGGCCCCGGCGGGCCGCCCGAGCCGCGGCCGCACCCCGGACTCGCGCACCGCGGTCGCCACCGCGTCGTGCAGCTGCCGGTCGTGCTCCCGCGCGGGCATGCGCAGCACCCCGCCCGCCAGATCCTCGAACGACACCGTGGCCGCCTCGGCCGCGGGATGCCGATGCGAGACCACGGCGAGCAGCGGCTCGGTCCAGGTGGGCAGCACGGTGAACCCGGGCGCGGCGACCTCCCCGCGCGCCAGCACCAGATCCAGCTCCCCGCGGCGCAGCGCGCGCAGCCGGGCGGCGAGCGGCAGATCCACCAGCACCACGTCGAACGGCTCGCCCGCCTCGCGCAGCGCGTCGATGCCGCGCTCCAACCGCGCGCCGAGCCCGGGCGCGATCCCGATCCGCAGGGTGACGGCGGGGGTGCCCGCGGCCACCCTGACCTCGTCGGCCGCGACGAGCGCGGTCCGCGCCGCCGCCAGCACCCGCTGCCCGGCGGTGGTGAGCCGGACCCGGCGCGGCGACCGGTCCAGCAGCCGCACCCCGAGTTCCCGCTCCAACCGGGCCACCTGCTGACTCACCGCGGGCTGCGCGATGTGCAGCCGCTCGGCGGCCCGGCCGAAGTGCAGCTCCTCGGCGACCGTCACGAAGTACCGGAGCGCCCGCAGTTCCATAAGCGGAGCTTATCGCTGCGCGTGCGGTCCGGGGCTGGCCCACCCCCGGCACGGCTGCTGAAGTCGTTGCATGGGTATCGAATTGGGGTTGCTCGGGGCGCACCTGCGCGAGCACGAGGTGGATCCGGCGGGCGCGGCGCGGCTGGAGGAGGCCGGGATCGGCACGCTCTGGCTGGACGCCTCGCCGCCCGCCGACCTGGCCTACGCCGAGCGGCTGCTCGCGGCGACCACCCGGCTCACCGTCGCCACCAGCGTGGTGAACGTGTGGTCGGCGCCCGCGGCGACGGTGGCGGCGTCGTACCACCGGATCGCCGAGCGGTACCCGGAGCGGTTCCTGCTCGGGATCGGGGTCGGGCACCGGGAGGTGGACGCCGCGTACGCCTCGCCGTACGACACGCTCGCCGCCTACCTGGACGCGCTGCGCGCGGCCGGGGTGCCGCGGGAGCGCATCGTGCTCGCCGCGCTCGGCCCGCGCATGCTGCGGCTGGCGGGGGAGCGGGCGGGCGGCACGGTCCCGTGCCTGGTCACGCCGGAGCACACCCGCCGGGCCAGGGAGCTCATCGGCCCCGACCGGCTGCTGCTCCCCGGCCATTTCGCGCTGCTGGAACCGGACCCGGTCGCGGCGCGGGCGCTGGCCCGCTCCGGCCCGCCCGGCACCGCGCTCGCCGTCACCAACTACGCCGCCAACCTGCGCCGCCTCGGCTACACCGACGCCGACCTCGCCGACACCGGCAGCGACCGCCTCATCGACGCGCTCGCCCTGCACGGCACCGCCGCCGACATCCTCGCCGGCCTTGCCGCCCATCGCGCCGCGGGCGCCGACCACGTCGGCATCTACCCCCTCGGCCCCGACCCCGTCACCACCCTCTGCACCCTCGCCGCCGAGGCACGGACCCACCGGTGATCCCGCAACCGGCGCGCCACAGTGGCGCCGAACACGCGCACCGGCGGGTATGGCAGGCCGAACGCTCGGAATCGCACCCGCGCGAAGGAGTCCGGGCGCAGAACGGCCGCCGCCGTCGCGATTCTCGATCGGCACGCGCGGGCTCCGGGGCCGCCGAGCGCGGGTAGCGTCCGCGGCCCCCGGATCGCTCCGCGCGCGAGGGGCTCCGGGACCGACTCCGTTGTCGGCCCCCGGAACCTCTCGCGCCCCCTTCCGGCACCACGCCGCTGTGGCGCCGGAAACCTCAGCCCGCCAACCGCTGCGCGGCCAGCTCCCGCAGCTCGGACGACTTGATCTTCGCGCTCCCGGTCAGCGTGAACTCCTCCTCCGCGAAGAGCAGCACGTGCCGCGGCACCTTGTAGCTGGCCAATCGTTCGCGCAGGAACCCGCGCAGCGCGTCCCCGTCCACCTCGGCCCCGGCCCGCGGCACCACGCAGGCCACCACGACCTCGCCGAGCGTCTCGTGCGGCACCCCGACCGTGCGCCCCACCTGCACCCCGGGAAACCGCGCCAGCTCCTCGTCCACCTCGAGCGGCGAGACATTGGCCCCGCCGGTCTTGATGATGTCGGTGAGCCTGCCCTCCCAGAAGAGCCGGTCGGACTCGTCCAGGTGCCCGCCGTCGCCGGTGTGGAAGTACCCGTCGGCGTCCACCGTCTCGTCCAGCGGGACACCGAGGTACCCGAGCATGAGCGTCGGCCCCTTCACGCAGATCTCCCCGCTCTCGCCGCGCGCCAGCACCGCCCCGGTGAGCGGGTCGGCGATCTTGACCGTCACCCCGGGCAGGGGAAGCCCGCTGCTGCCCGCGTGCACCTCGTCCGGGGTGCAGGCGGGGTAGCAGGTGGTGATGGTGAAAGTCTCGGTATTGCCGTAGGCGTGTCCGCACTCGGTCCACTCCGTGGCCACCGTCGGGTGCGCGGCGGCGGGGGTGTGCTTGTCCACGAAGGTCAGCCCGCTCAGATCGGCCGCCGCCCAGTTCGGCGCGGCCGCCAGCTGGGCCCACTGGTGCGGCCACGCCACCGGGAAGGTGACCCGCTCGGACTCGAGCAGCGCCACCGCATCGGCCGCGTCGAAGAGCCGCTGCAGCACCAGCGTCCCGCCCGCGGCGAGCGTGGCGCCGAGCGCCTGGCCGAAGTTGCCGGACCAGAAGAAGCCGTTCGCGGTCCAGCAGCGCACCTCGTCCTCCGGGCCGAAGCCGAACATCCGCGCGAAGCGCCACATCTGCACCGCCACCCCGCGGTGCGCACTGCGGATCCCCTTGGGTTTGCTGGTGGTGCCCGAGGAGAAGAAGAGCACCGCGGTGTCACCGGGCTGCACCGAATCCGCCGCCGCGTGCACCAGCTCGACCGGCTCGCTCGCCCCGCGGGCGAGGAAGGCGTCCCACCCCTCGATGGCCCCGCCCGGTGGCTCCCCGACCACGGCCAGGTGCCGCAGGAACGGGTACGCGGCCGAGCGCAGCTCGCCGGGGGCGGTGTCGGCGACGGCCGGTTCGAGGTCGGTGAGCACCGCCGCGAAGTCGGCGCGCGCCACGTGCCGCTCGACGAGCAGCACCGAGACGCCGGAGACGCGCAGCAGGTGGTCCAGCTCGGCCGGGGTGGAGAAGGTGCTCAGCGCCACCGCGACCCCACCGGCCAGCGCGGTGCCGAAGACGGCGGCCAGCCACTCCGGCCGGTTGGTCATGAGCACGCCGACGCGCGAGTCCTTCCCGACCCCGGCGGCGCGCAGCGCCTGCGCGACCTCGACGGCGTGCGCGTGCAGTTCCCGATACGTCCAGCTCGGGCCGCCGGGGACGCGCAGCGCCTCCCGATCCCCGTAGCGAGCGGTGACCTCGCGCAGGAAGCCGGGCAGGGTGAGCGGGCCGAGGCCGGGTTCGTCGGCGAGCGGGGGTCCCGCGGCGATGGCGGGGGAGACGGTGGTCATGGTCCGGCCCCTCAGTGCGGGAGTTCGATCTCGGCGAGGCAGCTGACCAGGGTGCCGGAGTTCTGGTCGGTGAGCTTCAGCTTCACCTGCACCAGCGGCACGCCCCACGCCGAATCGGTGATCTTGTCCACGATCTCGGCGTCGAAGTAGGTGACGTCGCCCTCGAAGGCGGGCAGCCGGAAGTCCGCCTTGGTGTGCCGGACCATGCCGTCGTTGCCCGCCCAGTAGCCGAGGTAGTCGGTGCACCAGGCGCCCATGGTGGCGCCGTAGCCGTAGGCCCTGGCCATGCCGACCTCGCCCGCCTTGTCGCCGTCGATGTGCCCGCGGGACGGCCCGACGTAGAGGCCGTCGCGCTTGCGCGGGTCGATCCTGGCGCCCTCCTCGTCGAAGGCGAACCCCTCGGTCCAGCCCGGGTCCTGGTTGATCCACGGATCCTGGATCCCGGGCGGGGCGACCCAGCCGAAGGTGCCCCAGATATTGAAGAGGAAGGCGCGGTACTCGGTGGTGAAGGTGGCGATGCTGTGCGGGCCGATCACCCGGCGCGGCAGCTTGTCGCCGACCTTCACCTCGTCGAAGTGCGGGGAGACGCCGAGCCGGTTGGAGAGGATCCACTCGTGCCGCAGCTGCTCCACCTCGGTGAGCTCCGCGGCGGTCCAGCGCTTGACCTCGCCGAGCTGGTTCTCGTACATGCCGCGCTTGGTCGCCTCCTCGGCGAGGTAGCGAATGGCGGTCGACCGCTCGCGGGCGACGAGGACGCCGTGCTGGTTGCGGTGCGTGGTGTCGCCGCGGGAGAACATGGTCGGGCCCGCGAACTTGGTGTCGGCCACCTTGTAGTCGTGGAAGCGGCGCTCCTGGAACAGGGTGTCGCCCGGGCGCACCGGGGCGCCGTAGAACCACCACTCCTCGCCGCCGAAGATCAGGTGCGAGCCGGGGATGTGGCCGACGCAGGCCGGTTGCGCGCCGTGGCCGTAGTCCAGTGCCACCGCGATGGACTGCGGGGCGATCAGCCCGCCGTAGCGGGATTCGCGGGCGAACTCGTGGTCCCAGTGCAGTGGGTTCGGGTAGTCCATCGCCATCACCCAGCGGCGGATGTCCGAGGTGCTGCACGGGTCCCAGAGCTGCCCGCCGCCGACGGGCTTGCCCACCCGGTGGTCGACGTCGGAGAGGTCGAGTTCGATGCTCACGGCTGCTCCTCAGCGGTTCACGTCGACGACGAGGCGACCGCGCACGGACCCGTCGATGAAGCGGCCCGCGGCGGCGATCGCCTCGCCCAGCGGGATTTCGGTGGCGATGGCGTCCAGCGCGGCGGGGTCCAGGTCGCGGGCGAGCCGCGCCCACGCCTCGAGCCTGCGCTCCTTCGGCGCCTGCACGCTGTCGATGCCGAGCAGCGTCACCCCGCGCAGGATGAACGGCGCGACCGTGCCGGGCAGGTCCATGCCCTGTGCCAACCCGCAGGCCGCGACCGCGCCGCCGTAGCGGGTCTGTGCGGCGGCGTTCACCAGCGTGTGGCTTCCCGCCGTCTCGACCACCCCCGCCCAGCGCTCCTTCTGCAGCGGCTTCCCGCGCTCGCCGAACTCCGCGCGGTCGAGCACGGTGCTCGCCCCGAGCCCCTTCAGGTACCCGGCCTCGGCCGCCTTCCCGGTCGCCGCCGCGACGGTGAACCCGGCCGCGGTGAGCAGCGCGATGGCGATGCTGCCGACCCCGCCGGTCGCCCCGGTCACCAGGATCTCGCCGTCCGCCGGGGTGACCCCGAAGCGCGCCAGCGCCGCCACGCACAGGCTCGCGGTGTACCCGGCGGTGCCGATCGCCATCGCCTGCCGCGCGTCGAAGGCGGACGGCAGCGGGATCAGCCAGTCGCCGTTCACCCTGGCCCGCTGCGCCAGCCCGCCCCAGTGCGTCTCGCCGACGCCCCAGCCGTTCAGGACCACGGCATCGCCCGCCGACCAGTCCGGGTGCGTGCTCTCGGCGACCACGCCCGCGAAGTCGATGCCGGGGACCATGGGGAACCGGCGCACCACCGGCGAGGAGCCGGTGATGGCGAGCGCGTCCTTGTAGTTGAGGGTGGAGTAGGCGACGTCGACCGTCACGTCCCCCTCCGGCAGCGCGCTGTCGTCCACGCTGGTCAGCGCCGCGGTCGTGCCCGCGTCGCCCTTCTCGATGAGTAGTGCCGAAGACATCGCCGAGAGTGTCCTTCCTCCGGTCGGAGCTGATTCTCATCGCCGATGAGAATCAGATTCTCCTATGGGTAAAATTATGCTTCCATCAGGGGTGCGGGGTGTCAACCGGCTCGTGCCGGAAGTTCAGCGGGCGGTCCAGCCGCCGTCCACGACGACGGTCTGCCCGGTGACGTAGCGCGCGGCATCGCCCGCCAGCCAGGTGATGGCGCCGACCAGGTCCGCGGCGGTGCCCTCGGTGCGCAGCGGGGTGTTGCGGCGCAGGTAGGCGGCGCCGCGCTCGTCGGCGTAGAGGCTGTCGGTGATCTCCGAGCGGAAGAAGCCGGGCGCCACCGTGTTCACCCGGATCGAGTGCCGCGCCCACTGCACCGCCAGCTCCGCGGTGAGCCCGGAGAGCCCCGCCTTGCTCGCCGCGTAGGAGGCCTGCGGGATGCCGGGCACGCCGACCCGCCCGCTGATCGAGGAGACGTTCACGACGGCGCCGCCGCCCGCACCGCGCATGTGCGGGAAGACCGCCTGCGCCAGCAGGAACGGCGTCACCAGGTTCAGCCCGATGGTGTCGTGCACGGCGTCGAGCGGCTCGTCCTCGGCGCGCGCGGTGGTGAAGCGGTTCCCCGCGGCGTTCACCAGGATCGTCGGCGGGCCGAGGTGCTCGACGACCGCGGGCACGACGGTGGCGACCTGGGTGGGGTCGCCGAGGTCGCGGGCGATCGGCAGCCCGTCGATCCGCGCGGCCAGCTCGGCGAGCCGGTCCGCGCGCCTGGCGACCACCGCGACCCGCGCGCCCAGCTCGGCCATGGTCTCCGCCACCGCCGCGCCGAGCCCCGATGAGGCGCCGGTCACGATCGCCACTCGCCCCGTCAGGCCGAACAGCCGCAGGACCGGGCCGAGCTGCGAAGGCGTCGCCCCCGGCCCCGGGTCGACCGCCCCCGGTCCCGGGCCTGCCGCCTCCGAACCTACCGATCCCGACCCCGGGTCTACCGGCCCGTGCTCCGGGCTCATCGGACCGGCTCCGCGTCCGCCGCGGTGACGAGCGCGGTGAGCCCGGTGCGTTCGACTTTGCCCATGGCGTTCACCGGCAGCGCCGCCACCCGCGCCCACACCTCGGGCACCTTGTACCCGGCCAGCTCGCGGCGGCAGTGCGCCGCCAGCACCGCGAAGTCGAGCGGGTGCGCGCTCTCGACGACGGCGGCGACCCTCTGGCCGAGCCGCTCGTCCGGCACCGGGCAGACCGCGACCTTGCCGACGTCCGGATGGGTGGCGAGCACCCGCTCCACCTCCAGCGGGTAGATGTTCGCCCCGCCGCGGATGATGACCATCTTCTTGCGGTCGAGCACCGCGAGGTTGCCCGCGGCGTCGACGGTGCCGATGTCGCCGGTGGCGAAGGGGCCGGGTGCGGGCGGCTCGACCCTGCCGTTCGCCCAGTACCCGAGGGTGGGACGCCAGAGCCCGGCCCACGGCCCTGCGGCCGCGGCGGCGAGCCGGAGTTCGCCGAGCGCGCCGGGCGGGAGCCGGGTGCCCGCGTCGTCGTAGGCGGCGACGTCGAGCTGCGGGGTCACGACACCGCTGCCGCCCGGCGTCCAGGACCCGTCGGGCGGGTCGATGGCGACCACGGTCGGTGCCTCGCTGAGGCCGTAGGTGGCGCGCGGGACGATGCCGTGCGCCGCCGCGAAGGCCGCGCGCAGGGCGTCCGGGGTGTCGCTGCCGCCGCTCCAGACCTCGCGCAGCGAGCCGAGCTCCGCCTCCGGCCGCCGGGCCAGGTCGTGCAGCTGCGCGGGGGCGCCGTTCCAGACCGTCACCGCGTGCCGCTCGATCCACTCGGCCACCCCGGCGACGTCGCGGCGGTCCATGACGACCGCGCAGCCCTGCGCCTGCGCGGTGGTCAGGGTGGAGAGCACCAGCATGTTCAGGATGGTGAGCGGGAAGCTGTCGCCGCGGCGCAGCTCCGGCCCCCAGCCGCGGGTGGCGACGGTGACCGCGCCGGGCAGCAGCAGGTTGCGCTGGCTGTGCACCACCGCCTTGGGGCGGCCCGACGTGCCGCTGGTGAAGCCGATCCCGGCCGGGGCGTCGATGTCCTGCGGGACCGCGGGCGCCGGCTCGGCCGCGGCCACGAGCTCGCTCCACCGGTCCCCGTCGATGACAGAACGGGATTCTCCGCTCCAGCGCGGCCCGGCCAGCACCGCGCTCGGCTCCAGGAGATCGTGCAGGTACTGCTGCTCGGCCGGGGCCAGCGCCTCGCCGATCCCGGCCCAGATCGCGCCGATCCGCTGCGCGCCGTGGAAGGCGGCGACGATCGCCAGGTCATTGGGCAGGCAGGCGGCGACCCGGTCACCGGGGCGGAGGCCGAGCGCCCAGAGCGCGCCCGCCGCCCGCGCCGCCTGCTCGTCGAGTTCGGCATAGCTCCAGGTCCCGGCGGCGCCGATGACGGCGGGGGCCGCCGGGCGGGCGGCGAGCGCGGCGTCGAGCACGGCCGCGACCGGCCGCGGGGTGCGGAGTTCACCGGAGAAACTGTCCACCGCTCTTTGATACCACTATCCTTGCAAGGATTCATCAGATAGCGGCGGAAGAGGACGCGATGGAGCACACAGGTCCGCTCTCCGGGGTCCGGGTCATCGACCTCACGGCGATGGTGATGGGCCCCTACTGCACGCAGATCATGGCCGACATGGGCGCCGAGGTGATCAAGGTCGAGCCGCCGCGCGGCGACGACACCCGCTACATCTCGGTCGGCCCCGAGCCGGGGATGAGCGGGGTCTTCGTCAACGTCAACCGGGGCAAACGCAGCGTGGTGCTCGACCTGCGCACGCAGGAGGGGGCGGCGGCGCTGCGCGGACTGGTCGCGAGCGCCGACGTCTTCGTGCACTCCATGCGCGCCGCCGCCATCGAGCGGCTCGGCTTCGGCTACGCCGAGGTGGCGGCGCTGAACCCGGCCATCGTCTACACCAACTGCTACGGCTACGGCCGCGGCGGCCCGGACGCCGACCGCCCGGCCTACGACGACACCGTGCAGGCCGAGTGCGGCATCCCCGCGGCGCAGGAGCTGCTCACCGGCGCGCCCGGGTACCTGGGCAGCATCGTCGCGGACAAGGTGGCCGGGATGACGGCGGTGTACGCGACCACCATGGCGCTGTTCCACCGCGAGCGGACCGGGGAGGGGCAGGAGGTGGAGATCGCCATGTTCGAGACCATGGCGGCGTTCATGCTGGTGGAGCATGCCAACGGGAGGCTCTTCGACCCGCCGCTCGGCGCGGCGGGGTACCCGCGGGCGGTGGCGCCGAATCGGCGGCCGTACCGGACGGCGGACGGGTACCTGGCGGCGCTGGTCTACAACGACAAGCACTGGGCCGCGTTCGTCGGCGCCGTGCGACCGGCCTGGGCCGGGCCGGAGTTCGCCACGCTGACGCAGCGGGCGGAGCGCATCGACGAGGTGTACTCGCTGCTCGCCGCGGTGTTCGCCGAGCGGACCACCGCCGAGTGGCTGGTGCTGCTGCGCGACCTGGAAATCCCCGCCGCGGCGGTGAACTCGCTGGACGACCTCTTCGAGAACGAGCACCTGAACGCGGCGGGCTTCTTCCAGACGGTGGAATCCCCGCACGGCCCGCTCCGCTTCCCCGGCCCGCCCGCGTGGTTCTCCCGCACCCCCGGCCGGGTGGCGGGCCCCGCGCCCAGGCTCGGCGCCGACACCGAGGCGGTCCTCGCCGACCTCGACGCCGGCGGCGCGCAGTCCGCCGCGGACGGGCGGGTGGCGCGGTGACGGCGACCGTGGCACTCGCCGATCTCGACCTGCGCGCCATTCTCCGCCCCGGCGACCGCATCGTCGCGGGCCAGGCCTGCGGCGAACCCACCTCGCTGATCGAGGCCCTGATCGAGCAGGGCCCGCAGCTCCCCGACCTCTCGCTCTTCATCGCCACCAGCTTCTCCGGCCTCCTCACCCCGGCCGCGGCGAAGGCGTTCCGCCCGGTGAGCATGGGTGCCATCGGCGCCCTCCGCGCCCTCGCGAAGACCCATGTGCTGGACGTGATCCCGTGCCACGTGAGCCGCGTCGGCCCGATGATCGAGGTGGGCGCCATCCCCTGCGACGTCGCCTTCATCCAGGTCGCCCCGGCGGACCGGGACGGCACCCACAGCCTCGGGCTGATCAGCGACCACGTCCTGTCCGCCGTCCGCGCCGCCCGAACCGTGGTGGCCGAGGTCAACGACCGCGTCCCGCGCACCGCGGGCGAGCGCATCGCCGCCGCGGCGATCGACTACGCCGTCCCGGTCTCGCGGGACCCGGTGCAGGTGCCGCCCGCCCCCATCACCGAGCTGGACCAGGCCATCGCCGGGAACGTCGCCGAGTTCATCGGCGACGGCTCGGTGCTGCAGGTCGGCGTCGGCGCGGTCCCGGACGCCGTGCTGCGCCTGCTCGGCGACCGCCGCGACCTCGGCGTGCACTCCGGCATGCTCGGCGACGGCCTGGTCGACCTGGTCGAGGCGGGCGTGATCACCAACGCCCGCAAGCGGATCGACACCGGCGTCTCGATCACCGGCGCCCTGATCGGCACCGACCGCCTGTACCGCTTCGCCGACCGCAACGACCGCATCGGCCTCCGCACCACCGCCTACACCCACGACCCGGCGGTGCTGGCCCGGCTCGACCGCCTGGTCACGATCAACTCCGCGGTCGAGGTCGACCTGACCGGCCAGGTCAATGCCGAGCAGAGCGGCGCCGCCTACCTGGGCGGCACCGGCGGCCAGGTCGACTTCGTGCGCGCGGGCGCCCGCTCGCCCGGCGGCCGGGCGATCATCGCGCTGCCCGCCACCGCCAGGGCAGGCGCGGTCAGCCGGATCACCGCCGCGCTCTCCGGCCCGGTCACCACCGCGCGCAGCGACGTGGACGTGATCGTCACCGAGTTCGGCGCCGCCGAGCTGGCGGGCCGCACCCTGGCCGAGCGTTCCCGCGCGCTCACCGCCATCGCACACCCCGACTTCCGCGAGGAGCTGGACCGCGCCGCCCGCGAGATCCAGCGGAGAGGATTCTGATGAGCGACGACGCCGTCCTGTTCGACGCCCGGCAGGACGGCATCGCCGTCCTCACCCTGAACCGCCCGGACACCCGCAACTGCCTGGCGCGGGAGGTCCGCGACGGCCTCTTCGCCGCCTGGGAGCGCTTCGAGCGCGACCCCGCGCTGCGCGTCGCGATCCTCACCGGCGCGGGCCGGACCTTCTGCGCGGGCGGCGATCTCAAGGAGATGGTCGCGACCGGCATGGGCGTGCCGCCCCGCGACATGTTCCCGATCCCCTACGACACCATCGAGCTGAGCAAGCCGACCATCGCCGCCGTGAACGGCCCCGCCTTCGCGGGCGGCTGGATGATCGCGCAGTCCTGCGACCTGTGCGTCGCGGCGAGCACCGCCACCTTCGCCGTCACCGAGGTGAAGGTGGGGCGCAGCTCGCCGTGGGCGTCGCCGCTCATCCACATGATCCCGCAGCGCGTCATGATGGAGATCCTGCTGACCGGGAAGCCTATCGACGCGCGCCGCGCCTACGAGATCGGCCTGGTGAACAGGGTCGTCGAACCGGAGAACCTGCTGGACACCGCGCTCGACCTGGCCCGCGACATCCTGGCGGGGGCGCCGCTCTCGGTCCGGGCCGCCAGGGAGACGGTCATGCTCGCCACCGAGATGGGGCGCTCGGCGGCGCTGCAGGCCGCCAGGCACGCCTCCGCCCGGTGCTACGAGAGCGCCGACGCGCAGGAGGGGCCGCGCGCCTTCGCCGAGAAGCGCAGGCCGGAGTGGACCGGGCGCTGAGCCCGTGGTTGACCGGCTCCGCGAGGCCGTGCTAAGCATGTGCTCAGCATTTGTGCTGAGTGATCGCTCGACCAGAGCAGGGGAGTAGCGCCATGGCCGGAAACGCCAACGAGCCAGCCACCGCCACCGCCGTGGAGGCGACGATCCTGCTCGACGGGCGCACCGAGACGGTGCGGCTCGCCACCGACGAGACGGTGCTCGAGGCGGCCCGCCGCGCCGGGTTGAACCCGCCCTTCGCCTGCGAGGCGGGGAACTGCGGCACCTGCATGGCGGTGCTGGTGGACGGCCGCGTGGAGATGCGGATCAACGACGCGCTGACCGATGAGGACCTCGCCGAGGGGTATGTCCTCACCTGTCAGTCCGAGCCGCGCACCCCCGCGATCACGATCGAGTACGAGTAGCCGGAACGCGCTTGAGAATAATCCTCTCGTGTCTCAGAATGCAATTCTGAGAGGCGGTGGCGAGGTGGACGAACCGGGTGCGGTGGCGCGCCGGATCGCGCAGCGGGCGCTGGCCAGGCGCGGGGCAGGCTACGCCGACGAGGTGCGGCGGCTGCTGGACGCCGCCCTCGCCGTCATGGCCGCGGCGGGCACCACCGCGAAGCCGCGGGTGTCGGACATCGTCGCCGCCGCCGGGCTCTCCAACGATGCCTTCTATCGGCACTTCCCGTCCAAGGACGCGCTGGTGGCGGCGCTGCTCGAGGACGGGGCGGAGCGGCTCGCGGGGTACACCGCGCACCGCATGGCGGGGGAGCGGGAGCCGCGCGCCCGGGTCCGGCGGTGGGTGGCGGCGGTGCTCGCGCAGGCCGAGGCGGAGTCGGCCGCCGCCACCCTGGCCGTGCTCTGGAATGCGGCGGGTCCCGGCATCGCGCTCGAACCCGGCCCCGGCGTGGTCGGCGAGGCGCTGGCCGCCCTGCTGCACGCCGATCTGGCCGAATTGGGCAGCGCCACTCCCGAACTCGACGCCGCCCTCATCGCGCATGCCACCATCGGCACCCTCACCGACCTGCTCCGCCGCCGCGAACTCCCCGACGCCGCGCTCGCCGACCGCGTCACCGCCTTCGCCCTGCGGGCCCTGACTCCGCCCGCCTGAGCGTCCGGGCGGTTCCGCTCCGGTGCGCGCCGCGCCCGCCCGGACGCCGGTCGGGTACGGCGGACCAGCACCCGAACCGCGCCCCGCCCTCACCCGGCCGGGCGCGCCACCAGTGTGAGCGCGGCGGCGCGCAGCTCGGGACGGGGTTCGCGGGCGTAGAGCTCGGTGAGCGCGATCTCCGCCACCATCGCCACGAGCAGGTGCGCCACGGCACCCGGGTTCGGCCAGCCGATCGCGCTCAGATCCGGTTCGATGGCCGCCGCGACGGACCCGTTGCGCGCGTGCACCTCGTCCAGCAGGTCGGTATCGGTCCGCGACTGCGCGAGGAACGCCTTGGTCCCGTGCGTGGCCAGGCAGGCATCCAGATACCCGGCGACCCCCGCGCCGAGCCGCTCCGCCCCTGGCTCCAGCCCGGAGGTGATGTTCGCGACCGTCGCGCCGAGCTCGTCGTGGTACCGCCGGTGCAGCGCGACCACGTAACTCCGGCGATCCGGAAAGTGATGGTAGAACGACCCTTTCGCCATCCCGGCCCGCTCGACGACGGCATTGATCGAGAGCCCGCGCAACCCGCGATCCGCGGCGACCTCCGCGCCCGCGGTGAGCAGCGCGGTGCGACCCGGCTCGGCCGGACGTGGCATGTGGTTCCTTCCTCTGACCCCTTTCGCCGATCCTACCGGCACGCTATCTTATGACCGACCGGTCGGTCATAACGATCGATCGGCGGCTACCAGGAGAGAGACATGCGCCTTCCCCGCCGCTGGGCGGTACTGCTCGCCGCGCTCGCCACGCTGGGCACCGGAGCCCCCGCCACCGCGGACGAACTGCCCACCTACAGCTACCTGTCCGGGCTGGCCGCGCAGCTCACCGCCCCCGGCACCGCACCGCCCGGCGCGAACACCGGGTGCAGGCCGAGCCCGGAACACCCCGAGCCGGTGGTGCTGCTGCACGGCCTGAGCACCGACACCGTCAGCTGGAACACCCTCGCGCCGGTGCTGGCCGGGGCGGGCTTCTGCGTGTTCTCGCTGACCTTCGGCACCGGTGCGCTCGGCCCGATCGGCTCGGTCGGCCCGGCGCCGGAGAGCGCGCGGCAGATCGCCGCCTTCATCGACCGGGTGCGCGCCGAGACCGGCGCCGCGAAGGTGGACCTGGTCGGGCACTCGATGGGCGGCGCCATCCCGTTCTACTACCTCCGCAACCTCGGCGGGATCCCGGCCGTCGACGACTACATCGCGCTGGCCGCGCCGCTGCACGGCGCCACGCTGAGCGGCACCGCCGCGCCGTTCGCCGCCGTGCTGGAGCAGTTCGGCCTGCGCGATCAGGCGGAGGAATCCTGCGGCCCGTGCCAGTTCTCACCCGGCACGGCTTTCCTCGCCGAGCTGGACCCGGACCCCGCCATCGCCCCCGACATCAGCTTCACCACCATCGTCACCCGCTACGACCAGATCGCCACCCCCTGGACCACCGGCCAGCTGACCGGCCCGAACGTCCGCAACGTGGTGCTCCAGGATCTGTGCGCGACCGACTACACCGAGCACTTCGAGCTCACCGCGGACCCGGTGGCCGTGCGCGAGATCCTGAACACCCTCGATCCCGCGCACGCCGCCCCCGCGGACTGCACCGTGGTACTGCCCTACATCGGCCCGGTCGGCTGACCCCGGAGGTACTGCGGCGGCACGTGATTCGCCCACCCCTCGCCGGGCCAGTTGAACCACCCAGCGGAGGCGTGCGTGCCCCCGTCGGGATGCAGGGTGGTGCCGGTGAGGTAGGCGGAGAGCCGGGAGGCGAGGAACACCACGCAGTGCGAGACGTCCTCGGGCACCCCGGCCCGGCCCATGGGGATCGCCACCCTGACCCCGGCGGGGTCGTCCAGCGCGCCGTCCCCGCCGCCGATCCGGCGCAGGTTCGGGGTGGGGATGTAGTCGGGGGCCACGGTGTTCACCCGGATCCCGTCCGGCGCCACCTCCACCGCCAGCGTGCGGGCGAAGTGCTCGACCGCAGCCTTGGCCGCCGCGTACACCGCGAAACCCGGTGCGGCGCGGTGCGCCTCGATCGTCGAGATGGTGATGATGCTGCCACCGCGCCCCCCGGCCCGCATGCGGGGAACGGCGAGCGCGCAGGCGTGCAGGACGTGCGTGAGGTTGGTGCGCAGCAGCGCGTCCCAGCCGCCGGGGGTGGTGTCGGTGAAGGCGGCGCGGAAGGTGCCGCCGACCACGTTCACCAGGGTGTCCAGCCTGCCCCAGCGCTCGTCCACCGCGGTGCAGAGCGCGGTGAGCTCGGCCGGGTCGCGCACGTCGCCGACCCGGACCAGGACGCCGTCCGGCAGCGCGGCGGCGGCCTCGGGGTCGCGGTCGAGCACGGCGACCTCGACCCCGTTCGCCACCAGGTCCGCCACGATGGCTCGCCCGAGCCCGCCCGCCCCGCCGGTGACGATCGCGACGGTCCCTGCCAGCCCGGCCCGCTCCTCGAACCAGCTCATGTCAGGTAGGTCCCGCCGAAGGCCGCCAGGAAGTCGAAGGTGGCCGCGGCGGTGGGGGTCCGGTTGGAGATGACCAGCCAGTCCACCCCCGCCGCCGTCAGCTCGGCGAAGGCTTCGCGGTGCCGCTCCGGCTCGATCGTCGGGTCGGCGGCGGCGTGGTAGGAGTACACCAGCTCGATGTGCTCGGTGCGCCCGGCCGCGGCGGCCTGCTCCCGGATCTCGCCGATCTTGCGGGCCAGCTCCTGGATGGTGCCGAGCTCCGCGGTCCGAGCCGTGGTGCTGAGCTCCGCGCCGCCGGTCATGGGAATCCAGCCCTGGGCCTTGGCCGCGACCCGCCTGCGGCTGAGCGCGGAGTTGCCGCCCACCCAGATCGGGATGGGCCGCTGCACCGGGCGCGGGCGGGCGACCACCTCCCTGGCGTCGAAGTGCGCGCCGGTGTAGCTGAACGGCTCGCCGCTCCAGTGCAGCGGAAGCACGTCGAGCGCCTCGTCGAAGAGCGTGTTCCGCTCCGCGAAGTCGACACCGAGCGCGTGGAATTCGCCCTTGAGGTAGCCGGTGCCGAGCCCGAGGGTGAGCCTGCCGCCGGAGAGCAGGTCCAGGGTGGCGGCGGCCTTGGCGAGCAGCATCGGGTTCCGGTACGGCGCCACCGAGAGGTAGGTGAGCAGCCGCAGCCGGGTGGTCGCGGCCGCCGCGAAGGAGAGCGCGACGAACGGGTCGAGGGTCTGGTGCCCGCCGGAGGCCAGCCAGCGCGCGCCCGGCGCGGGGTGTTCGCTGACCGAGAAGCCGTCGAAGCCGTGCCGCTCGGCCGCCGCGGCCACCTCGGCGAACGGCCCGGCGTCCAGGAGGTCGCCCCGGTCGCCAGCGAGTTCGGGGTAGTGGAACAGGAAGCGCACCGGTCACCGCCGCCCGTGCTTGACCTGGTTGAACGGCACGTCCCGATCCGCGGCGTACTCGCGCGGCATGCCGAGCACCCGCTCGCTGATCACCGTGCGCGCCATCTCGGTGCTGCCCCCGGCCAGGCTCCAGGCCGCGCGGAACAGGAAGTCCAGCCCGACGGTCTCGGTGTCGGCCGCGGCGCCAGGGGCGTGCGTCGCCCCGTCCGGCCCGGCGATTCGCAGCGCGGTATCCGTTTGCAGCCAGGCGTTCTCGGCGGAGAAGAGCCGGGTGATCGAGCCCGCCGCGGGCGGCAGCGCGCCGCTGGTGATGGCCCGGGTGATGTGGTCGATGAGCTGGTCGCGCACCACGGTCATGGCGCGGGCGGCGCCGATGTCCTCGCGGACCCTGCTATCGCCGAGCTGCCCGGTCGCCCGTGCGAGCCGCAGCAGGGTGTCCGCCTCGCCGCCGAGGTGCGGCTTGGCCCCGCTGGTGAAGGGCGAGGTGCCGCCGAGCGCGGCCCGCTCGTGGAAGAGCAGCCGGGAGGCCGCCGCCCAGCCCGCGTCCACCTCGCCGAGCACCGCGTCCGGCGGCAGCTCGACGTCGTCGAAGAACTCCTGGCAGAACTCGGTGGAGCCGGTGACCTGCTTGATCCGCTGCACGGTGACGCCGTCGGCGTGGACGGGGACCAGGAACATGGTGAGGCCGCGGTGCTTGGGCACCTCCCAGTTGGTGCGGGCCAGGCAGAGCCCGTAGTCCGCGGCGTAGGCGCCGGAGCTCCAGATCTTGGAGCCGTTCAGGATCCAGTTCTCGCCGTCCCGCTCGGCGCGGGTGGTGAGCCCGGCCAGGTCGGAGCCGCCCTGCGGCTCGGAGAGGAACTGGACCAGCAGCTCGTCCCCGCGCAGCACCGCGGGCAGGTGCGCGCGCTTCTGCTCCTCGGTGCCGAGGTCGAGCAGGCTGGCCGCGCAGATCGCCAGCGTCGGCACATTGAGCAGCAGCGGCATCTCGTAGGGCAGCGACTCCTCGTCGAAGGCGCGCTGGTGCGCCGGGGTCAGGCCGCGGCCGCCGTACTCCGCGGGGAAGCAGATGCCTGCGAAGCCGCCGTCGTGCAGCATGCGCTGCAGCTGCCTGGCGCGGTCCCACGCCTCCTCGGAGTCGGACTTCATCTCGGTGCCGGAGGAGGGCGGCAGGTTCTCCCGCAGCCATGCGCGCGCGCGGGCGCGGAAGTCCTCGACGGGCTCGGTGTCGGTGCTCATGCGTGCGGGCCTTTCGGTCAGGCGGCGGATTCGAGCAGGTCGGTGATGTGCCTGCGGTGCTCCTCCGGCGTGCCGTAGAGCGCGCGCCCCAGGGTGATCCGGCGCAGGTAGAGGTGCAGGTCGTGCTCCCAGGTGACGCCGATGCCGCCGTGCAGCTGCACGCAGTCCTGCGCGATCACCGGGGTGCGTTCGGCCACATACGATTTCGCGATGCTCACCTGCTCGGTGGTGGCGGGGGAGTTCGCGTCCCAGGACGCGGCGGCGGCGAAGGCGGTGGCGCGGCACGCCTCCAGCCAGGTCTTGTTGTCCGCCATGCGGTGCTTGAGCGCCTGGTAGGAAGCGAGCGGGCGGCCGAAGGTGTAGCGGTCGAAGAGCCAGCTCAGGGTCGCGGTGAGCGCCTGGTCGGCGGCGCCGACCGACTCGGCGGCGGTGAGCAGCGCGGCGGTGTTCGCCTGGGCGCGCAGCGCATCGACCGCGGCATCGCCGGAGTGCACGGCGGTTCCGGCGGCGTCGGAGAAGGTGACGGTGGCGGTGCGGCGGGTGAGGTCGATGGTCCAGGCCGGGCTGACCGTGACGCCAGGGTCGTCGGCGCGCACCAGCAGCTGCACCGGGCCGTCCGCGCCCGCCGCGGTCACCAGGAAGACGTCGGCCTGGTCGGCCGCCTCCACCCGGTCCTTGGTTCCGGTGACCCGGTACCCGTCCCCCGACCGGGTCGCGGTGGTGCCCGTCGCCCGGCCGTCGCCCGCCTCGGTCGCGGCAGTGTCCGATGCCTGCCCGACGCCTGACTGGGCCGCGACAGGGTCCAGGGCACGCCCGGCCGCGGCGATGTCCCATGCCCGCCCGCCGAGCGCGTCGAAGCCGCGCCCCGGCTCGTACACCGCCCAGGTGGCGATGGTCTCGCCGGAGAGGATCGCGGCCACCGTCTCGGCCGCGTCCTCGGCGGTCGCCAACCCCGCCAGCACCGCGCTGGTCGTGACGAACGGCCCGGGCGCGGCCGCGCGGCCCAACTCCTCGGCGACCGTGGCGAGCTCGGTCATGGGCTGCCCGGAGACCGAGCCACCCCCCAGCTCCTCCGGCACCAGCATGGCGGTCCAGCCGAGCTCGGCGCCGCGACGCCACCACTCCCGGTCGAAGCCGGTGCCGGACTCCGCCAGCGCGCGGACCGTGCCGATCGGCACCGTCCCGGCCAGGAAGTCGCGAGTGGTCGCCTGGAAAAACCGCCGGTCCGCGGTGGAATCATCGGTCATGGATCCGGTTCCTTCGGTTGACGCGCAGCTGCCGTTGTGGAAATCTCATACTCACATGTGAGAGGCTTATTCTCAATCACGGAAGTAGACCGGCAAAGTCAGCCGCGCAGCGGTGTCCGCCGGAGTGTCGAAGGGACCGTCGCGTGGTGAACAACTTTGAGGATCTGGACTTCTTCCTCGGCCAGGAGCTGGTCGACGATCCGTATCCGTACTTCGACGAGCTGCGGGCCAAGTGTCCGGTGACCCGCGAGAAGCACCACGACGTCATGATGGTGACCGGGTACGACGAAGCCCTCGAGGTCTACAACGACGTCGACCGGTTCTCCTCCTGCATCGCCGTGACCGGCCCCTTTCCCGGCTTCCCGGTCAAGATCGAGGAGGGCGACGACGTCGCCGCGCTGATCGCCGAGCACCGCGACAGCCTCCCCATGAGCGACCAGCTGCCCACCCTGGACCCGCCGACGCACACCGATCACCGCGCGCTGCTCATGCGGCTGATCACGCCGAAGCGGCTCAAGGAGAACGAGGAGGCGATGTGGACCATCGCCGACCGCATGCTGGACAACTACCTCGCCACCGGCGGCGACTGCATGCGCGAGTTCGCGGGCCCCTTCACCCTGTACGTGATCGCGGACCTGCTCGGCGTCCCGAGGGACGACCAGGAGGAGTTCCTGCACACGCTGCAGCGCGACCCGCACCGCAAGGAGTCGGTGGGCAGCACCGGCGGCGACGACATGTCGCACAACCCGATCGAGTTCCTGTACGGCAGATTCTCCGCCTACGTCGAGGACCGCAGGCAGAACCCGCGCAACGACGTGCTCACCAGCATGGCCACCGCGACCTTCCCGGACGGCTCGCAGCCCGAGGTGCTCGACGTGGTCCGGGTGGCGGCGAACCTCTTCTCGGCCGGTCAGGAGACCACCGTGCGGCTGCTGAGCTCGGCGCTGAAGCTCATCGCCGAGCGGCCGGACATCCAGCGGTACCTGCGCGAGGATCCCAGCCGGATCCAGAACTTCATCGAGGAATCGCTGCGGATGGAGAGCCCGGTCAAGGGCGACTTCCGGCTCGCCAAGGAGACCGGGACCGTCGGTGAGACCGAGGTGCCCGCGGGCACCGTCCTCATGGTCGTCAACGGCGCCGCCAACCGCGACCCGCGCCGCTTCGACGACCCGACCACCTTCGACCCGGCCCGCTCGAACGCCCGCCAGCACCTCGCCTTCGGCCGCGGCGTGCACACCTGCCCCGGCGCCCCGCTGGCCCGCGCCGAGGCGCGCGTCGCCATCGAGCGGCTGCTGGCCCGCACCACCGACATCCGCATCGACGAGTCGGTGCACGGCCCCGCCGACGCCCGCAAATACCACTACCTGCCCACCTTCATCCTGCGCGGGCTCACCGCGCTGCACCTGGAACTCGATGTGGCGGAGGGCGATAAGTGAAGGTCACCGTCGACGAGGACCGCTGTCGGGGACACGGTGCGTGCCTCGGGCTGTGCCCCGAGGTCTTCACGCTGACCGACGACGGGTACGCGGAGGCGATCGCCGGGGCGGTGCCTGCGGAGTTCGAGTCCGCCGTCGAGGAGGCGGTGTCGGCCTGCCCGGAGCGGGCGATCACGCTCGAATAGCTCCGCGGTAGCCCCGGAGAACCGGGTGCCGATGCCCACGGGTGCGGATGCCGCCTACCACGAGGTCGGGCTGAACAGCCGGGGATCCGCTGCCGCGCAGGGGTGTGGTCACGACAGCAGCCAGCCGAACGGTTGGCCGCCGTACAGCTCCAACTGCACCGTCGTACCGGGAGGAATTCCGGACGCGGGAATGCTGAACAGCAGGGCGCCGTTCCCGTTCTCGTAACGGTCCGGCAGGTAGGCGTAGTTCGCGTCCGAGGCGAACGTCGCACCATGCGGCGTTACCACCGTGAAGTGGTCCGCGGCGGGAACGAAGGCGGTTCCCGGAGAATTGTTCTCGACGGTCAGGATCAGGTACCGCTCGTTCGCCTGCCGGAAGTCGGCGGGAATATCGGGAATCCCGTCCACTATTCGTGTCGAGGTGACCGTCATGGTGGTGCGTGGCAGGACGACCGTGCCGCTGCCCCGTGGCTCGGAGAGTTCCGGGAACTCGATCGGTTGGCCGACGGCGGCCCACCGGGGCCGGGGCGGTGCGGGCGCGCGCTGGGTGGTCGGGGATGGAAGGGTGGATTCCCGAGCCGGTGGAGAAGAACTCGGATCGGTGGGTCCGCCGCAGGCCGGGACCGGGAGAATCGCGATCGCGCCGACCGCGCAGCCGATCCGCAGCCACAGCAACCTGCGCCGAATCCCGTTGACGCTCATCGGTATCGGGCGCATGCACGAAGCGTACCCGTGTCGCCCGAGCGCGCCTGCCCGCAATTGTGGTGGCACCGGGTACCGCGGCGGTGGTGCCGAACGGCGGGCGCGCCGGTCAGGGGCGGGCGACGCCGGTTTCGATGGGGGCGGTGAGGATTCCGAGATCGGCGCCGAGGGCATCGGCGAGGGAGCGGGCCACGGTGACGTCCTTGCGGAGAAACTCGCCGACCGAGGAGCGGAATTCCGCTACCGACCCTTTGGCGGCGATGCCTGCGAGCGCGCGGGAGTTGCCGCTGGCGTGTGGGAGCGCGGCGAGGAGCGCGTCCTCGGGCAGGCCGAGTTCGGCGCCGAATCGCACCGCGTCGGCGACGAGCCCGATCTGCGCCGCGAACAGGGCGTTGTTCACCAGCTTCACCCGCTGGCCGGAGCCGAGCCCGCCGACGTGCAGGATCGGATCGGCATATGCCCGCAGAACTTCTCGAGCGACGGTCACATCGGAGTCGGCGCCGCCGAGGAAGACCGTCAGGGTGCCGCGGGCGATATCGTGCGGTCCGCCGCTCACGGGCGCGTCCACCACCCGGATGCCGCGGTCGGCGACGGCGCCGACGGTCTCCGGGCTGCCGGTGGTGTGCACGATCACCGTTGCGTCGCCGAAGGTTTCGGTGGAACAGATCTCGCGCACCTGATCGTCGGTGAAGACGCAGAGCACGACGGCGTCGGCACCGCCGATCGCCTCCGCGGCGGTGGCGACCGGCGCCGCGCCGGTCTCCGCCACCGCGGCGCGGGCTTCGGCACTGCGGCCGAGGGCGCGTACGTCGTGCCCCGCACCGACGAGCCGGGCGACCATGGGCGCGCCCATCCGCCCGGCCCCGATGAATCCCACCCGCACGGTGTCCTCCTTGCTCTGCGGCGCCGTCGGCTCGCGGCGTGCGTGAATGCCCGAGGGCGGAACTCAGCGCCGCCGATCCATGAGCCCCAGGGTCGCGTCGGCGGCCCCGAGTTCGATCCCGGCGGTGACCCCCGCCTTCGCGGCCAGGTCGGCGACCAACCCGACATCCTTGCGCAGCAGGTCACCCGCGTGCGCGGCCAATTGGTCCAGCGAACCGCCCGCGGCGACGACCCGCCCGAGGGCGAAGCTGTTCGCGGTCCCGTGCGTGATCACCTCACCGAGCCGAGCGGGGTCGATGCCCAGCTCGGCGCCGAGCCGCAGCGCGCCGTGTGCGGTGGCGAGGTTGGCGGTGAAGAGCAGGTTGTTGAGCAGCTTGGCGGACTGCCCCGACCCGAGGTCGCCCAGGTGCACGATGGGGTTCGCGTAGGTCTCGAAGACCGGCCGCGCCCGCTGCACCGCCTCCTCCGGCCCGCCGACCATGACCAGCAGCCTGCCCGCCTGCACCGCGGGCGCGCCGCCGGAGA
Source organism: Nocardia sp. NPDC057353 (assembly GCF_042667085.1). Taxonomy (NCBI): domain Bacteria; kingdom Bacillati; phylum Actinomycetota; class Actinomycetes; order Mycobacteriales; family Nocardiaceae; genus Nocardia; species Nocardia sp. NPDC057353. Next base: position 39,460 of record NZ_JBHVAK010000014.1, on the reverse strand, counting down.
CCGGGGCGTCGATGACCGTGATGTCCTTCGGCGCGGCCAGTTCGGCGAGTTCCCGGCAGGTGTCGGGGTGCACGGTGGCGTGGATGGCGAGGATCGAGCCGGGGGCCATCCCGGCCAGTACCCCGTGCTGTCCGGCGGCCACCTCGCGCACGTCGGCATCGCCGACGACGCAGAGGCAGACCAGGTCGCTGGCCTCGGCCAGGGCGGCGGGGGACCCGGCGGTGCGGGCGGCGGTGTCCGCGTACGGCTCCAGGGACGCGGCGCGCCTGGCCCACAGGGTGGTCGGGAAGCCGCCCTCGACGATCCGGCGGGCCATCGGCCCGCCCTGGCTGCCCAGTCCGATGAATCCGACGCGCATCAGTGCGCCTCCTCCGGCGACGTGGTGGGACGGTAGAACACCGCGAGCAGCCCGAGCGTGGCGACGACCCCGAGCCCGAGCGCGATCCCGCCCCCGGCCCACCCGGTGATCTCGATATCCAGCGCGTGATCGAGCGAGATCCGCCCCGGCCCGAGCAGCCCGAGCGCGACCACGGTGACGGCGAGCACGAGCACGTACTCGTACCCCTCCTTGAAGACGAAGAACCCGTTCGGCCGGTGCGCGAGCAGCCCGGCCACCAGCGTCACGCCGACGATCGCGGCCGCGGCGAACGGGGTCAGCAACCCGAGGATCAGCAGTACCCCCGCCCCGATCTCGGTGATCACGCTGAACCACGCCTGCAGCACCCCGTTGCGCAGCCCCAGGCTCTCGAACCAGCGCCCGGTCCCGGCGATCTTCCCGCCGCCGATCCAGTGGTTCACGCCGTGCGCGATCATGGTGCCGCCAACGACCACGCGCAGCAGCAGCAGCGCGATATCGGTCTCGACCATTGCCTTCACCTTCCCGACGGCGCGGTGCCGTCGAATTGCGGGGTGGGGCCGGTGAATTCACCGGTCACGGCCGCCACCACGCACTCCTCCAGGAAGGCGAGCACCCCGAGGTGGTAGGCGGCGGCCGTGTGGCCCACGCTGATGTTGTGCCCGCTGTTGGGCTGCCGGTTGAGTACCACGCGCGGGGCCGCGCCGAACAGCGCGCCCACCTCGGCCAGCGCCTCCGGGTCGCCGCGCCAGACCCGCTCGTACTCGGCGGCGGTGAACCGCACCGGCACCCGAACCCGGTCGGCCAGCGCGGGGAAATCCCGGTTCGACCAGCTCTTCAGCGCCGTCGCCTCCATGCGCGGCCCGGCGGCGCCGATGGTGGCGCCGCCCCTGACGTCCGGCGGGTAGAGCCGTTCGGGCGTCCAGATCAGCGCGCCGACGCCGGGCGTGCGGTCGTCGCGCTGCCTGGCCTCGAAGGCGCGCTGGAAGTCCGGGTGCGGGCGGTGGCCGGTGCCGGAGAGCTCCAGGCCGAGCAGGTCGCTCGCGCGCGGGTCGACCGCCATCCGCACCGCCTGCTCGGAGCCCGCGGAGTGCGCGAGCAGGAAGGTGCCCGCGCCGCGCGGCCGGTCGCCGAGGAAGGCGTCGACCGCGCCGAACATGAGGTCGAGCCTGCGCTCCGGCTCGATCAGGTCGTCGGCGAAGGGAGCGGAGGCACCGTAGCCGGGGCGGTCCGGCGCGACCACGGTGTAGCCGAGCCGGTGCGCGATCCGGAAGAGCGAGAGTTCGGGGTGGCCGGGGCAGTCGAAGTACCGGCCGGTGGTGGCGCCGCCGTGCATCGCCACCAGCACCGCGCGCGGGGCATCGGCCACCGCGCGCAGCCCGGAGACCGGGATGCCGTTCACCTCGGCGAGCACCGGTTCGGGGCCCGCGTGCAGATCGGCGAGGGTCACGACGCGGTCCGCAGCAGGATGGCGCCGCCGGGGGTGAGCCCGCCGCTGGAGACCACCGCGACCTTCGCCTCCGGCACCTGCCGGTCGCCGCCCGCGCCGCGCAGCTGGGTGACCGCCTCGTGCAGCAGCCCCATGCCGTGCGTGCGGCCGTGCGAGAGCTGCCCGCCGTGCGTGTTCAGCGGGAGCAGGCCGTCGCGGGCGATGTTCTTGCCGCCCTGCAGGAAGTCGCCTGCCTCGCCGATGCCGCAGAAGCCGAGCGCCTCGATCCAGGAGAGGCAGTTGAAGGTGAAGCCGTCGTAGAGCTCGGCCACGTCCACGTCGGCGGGGCGCAGGTCGGTGCGGGTCCACAGGTGCGCGGCGGGGCCGAGCACCTGGGGTTCGTGGGTGAGCGTGCTCTGGTCCCACTCGATGCGCTCGACGATCTGCGTGCCGACCGCCTCGACCAGCACCGGGGTGACCGGCAGGTCGCGGGCGGCCTCCACCGCGGAGACGATCACCGCCACCGCGCCGTCGCACGGGACGTCGCAGTCGTAGAGCCCGAACGGGGTGGTGACCGGGCGGGCGCTCAGGTAGTCGTCCATGGTCATCGGCTCGCGGTAGACCGCGCTCGGATTCAACTCGGCATTGGCGCGCTGGTTCAGCGCGATCCAGCCCAGCGTCTCCTTCGAGGTGCCGTAGTCGTGGAAGTGCCGCTGCGCCTTCTGCGCGAGGGTGTGCGCGGCGGAGGTGGCGCCGAAGGGCAGGTGCCAGCTGGTGGTGCGGCCGCCGGACGGGGTGATCCGGCCCGCCTTCATCAGCTCGGCGAAGGTGGCCTCCCAGACCGTGCGGAAGCAGAGCACGTGCCTGGCCATGCCGGTCGCCACCGCGGTCATGGCCGCGATCACCGAGCCGCCGGGGCCGAAGGTCTCGATGCCGCCGTTGTGCCAGGTCGGGCGGATGCCGAGCGCGGCCTCCAACGCGGTGACGCCGCCCTCGCCGAAGCCGCCGAGGTTACCGCCGCCGGGGTAGGTGGCGAGGCCGTCGATGTCGTCGAGGGTGAGCCCCGCGTCGGCGACCGCGCGCTCGCACGCCTCGACGGTCAGCTCCAGCGCGGGCACCATGAGCCTGCGGCCGATCCGGGACATGCCGATGCCGGTCAGCGCGACCCGGTCCTCGAACTTGTCGGTGCCGAGCATGGGGCGCACGTGCTCGCCGAAGCGCTCCGGCGGGATCTCGTCCACCGGCAGCGCAGCGGGCTCGCCCTGCGCGGCGGCCGGACGGAAGAGCGGGAGCCAGACATCGGCGTCCGGCTGGAAGGTGACCTCGAGCCGCATGCCGAGGACCAGGTCGTCGGGCTCGGCGTCGACGATATTGGTGGTCAGCCGGACCCGAGGGTCGTCGGCGAGCGCGACCGTCGCGACCACGTACGGCGGGGTCAGCCCCGGCACCGCGAAGCGCTGGTTCACCGTCCAGCTCGCCAGCACGGCCTGCCCCGAGGTCTCGCGGACCCCGAGGTCGTGCCCCCGGCAGTACCGGCAGATCGGCTGCGGCGGGTGCAGCAGCGCGGCGCAGGAGCGGCACTCCTGGATGCGCAGCACGCCGTCCGCGCCGGACTTCCAGAAGAACTCGGTATCCAGCCCGAGCAGCGGCAAAGGCCGCCCGGACGCGGCGGCGGGTTCAGCGCCCGGCGCCGTGGCACCGCTCTCCGCCGCTGTGTCCGGCGGCGGCGTGCCGCTACGCGGAGCCGCGCCGCGTGCGCCCGCGGCTGCTGTACCGGCCGGCACGGCAGCGCCGGATTCCTGCCCGGGTTCCGGGCTACTGTCCGCCACGGCGCCTCCTCGACTCGTCAACTGCCGAAGCGCGGGCCGCGCACGACATCCGTGCACGGCCCGCGATCGGTTCGGAATTCAGATCTCCGCGGCGTCGCGATGCACGGTCACCGGCTCGGCCAGCCGCTGCTCGTCGACGACCTTCTGCAACGTCGCCAGCGTCTCGTCCAGCCCGGGGCCGAGCCGCTTCCCCGGGGTGAAGGTGGCGGGCAGGTGCCGCATCCCCTGGATCACCGCGATGGTGTCGTAGTGCACCGTCTCCTCCGGGATGGCCCGGTAGTCCGGCATCCGATCGAGGACAGCGACCAGCATCCGCTTGAAGACCGTGCGCGCCACGTTGGAGCCGATGCAGCGGTGGATGCCGAGCCCGAAGCTGTAGTGCCGGTTGCCCTTCCGGTCCAGCACCACCTTCTCCGGGTCCTCGAAGACGGCCGGGTCGCGGTTGGCCATGGCCCAGGAGAGCCAGAGCCGCTCGCCCTCCTTGAAGGAGGCCCCCGCCACCTCGCAGTCCGCGGCGACGGTGCGGCCGTCGCCGGGGGCCGGGGTGTAGTAGCGCAGGAACTCCTCGGTGGCGGAGTCCAGCAGCACGTCGCGCTCCCGGCTCAGCTCGGCGCGCTGCTCGGGGTTCTCCGAGAGCCACTCCAGCGCGTGCGCGGTGAGCGCGGTGGTGGTGTCGAAGCCGCCGCCGATGAGGAGGCTGAGCATGCCGAGGATCTCCATGTCCGGCAGCGGCTCGCCGTTCACCTGCGCCGCGGCGACGGCGTGGATCAGCCCGGGCCGCGGGCTCTGCCTGATCTCGGCCAGGTTGGTGAGCAGGTCGATGCCCATGGTGCGGTGCATCTCCGCGATCCGCGGGTAGTCCGGGGAGTCCGGCGGGGTGTAGACGGCGGCGTGCACCGGCTCGTTGTAGATGGTCCACTTCGCCAGCGGGACGCCGAGCATGCCGAGGGTCAGCACCGCGGGCACCACATTGGCCAGGTCGTCGACGAAATCGATGCGGCCGCTCTCGATGTGCTCGTCGATGGCGGCGCGCACCACCTCGTCCACGAACGGGATCCAGCGCTTCACCGCGGCGGGGGAGAGGTACGGGTTGAGCGCCGAGCGCAGCTCGCGGTGCTCCGGCTCGTCCATCTCCAGGATGCCGCCGCGGATGCCGCGGGCGCGCGGGGCGGGCGGGATGGAGATGCCGCGGTACCCCTTGCGCACGCCGTGCGGGTCGTGGTCGTTCGACACGTGTGGGCAGCGCGCGAGCTCGAAGACCTCGCGGTTGCCCGCCGCCACCCAGTGGCCGTCGTAGGTGTCGGTCCAGGCGAGCGGGCACTCGCCCTGCATCTCCTCGGTGATCTCCTGGAACTTCTCCCGGTACTCCGGTGCGTACCGGTCGAAGTGGAAGCGGGGCGTCCGGTGGCTGGTGTTCTCGCCGGTGGTCATGGGCCGCCTCCTATTCCGCGACGGAGATCGCGCGCTCGGGGCAGGAGTGCACGGCCTCGCGCACCTGCTCCGCCTGATCCCCCGGCACCTGCTCGGCCACCGGGGTGGAGTGGCCGTCGATATCACTGAGCTCGAACGACTGCGGGGCGATCATGGCGCACAGCGTGTGCCCCTGGCAGCGATCCTGATCGACCTGGACCTTCATGGTTTTCCCTCTCAGATGTGGTAGTCGTACCACTTCAGGTAGCCGCCCGCGTCCACGCGCAGCTGCGTACCGGTGATGAACCTGGCCTCCTCGGAGGCGAGGAAGAGCACGGCGTCGCTGATGTCCCCCGGTTCCACGTAGGGGATCGGCATGGCCTGCTGGACGCCGAAGGCGGGCTCGGCGTCGGCGCGGGTCGGGTGCTCCAGATCGGGGCGGAACGAGCGGTACATGGGCTCGCTCTGCAGCATGGGGGTGTTGCAGTTGGTCGGGTGGATGACGTTCGCGCGGATCTTCTGCGGCGCGATGTGCGTCGCCAGGTGGTGCACGTACTGCGAGAGCCCGCGCTTGGCCACCACGTAGGCGATGCCGCCGGGGTCCTTGCCCGGCTGGTCCACCTTGCCGATGTCCATCAGCGCCGCCACCGAGCCGGTCGCGATGATCGAGGCGCCCTCCTTCAGGTGCGGCAGCGCGGCCTGGATGGTGTTGATGACGCCGACCAGGTTGGTGTCGATCACGTCCGACCAGGCCTGCCACTGCGGCTGCCCCTTCATCCCGGCGATGCCCGCCTGGGCCACCACGATGTCCAGCCTGCCGAACTCGGCGATGCCGGTGGCCAGCACCTCGCGCAGCCGCGGCGCGTCGCGCACGTCGGCTTGCTCGGCGATGATCCGGCGCCCGGTCTTCTCCACCAGCCGCGCGGTCTCGTCCAGATCCTCGCGCGTGGCCATGGCGTAGCCGATGGTGTCGATGTCGTGGCAGATGTCGACGGCGACGATGTCGGCGCCCTCCTCCGCCAGCCGGACGGCGTGGCTGCGGCCCTGGCCGCGGGCCGCACCGGTGACGAAGGCGACCTTGCCCTCTACACGTCCCACGGAATTCCTCTCGCTCGATACTGCTCAGGTGTTCCGGCCGCCGTTGACCCCGAGGATCTGGCCGGTGATGTAGCCGGCCTCCTCGGAGACCAGGAAGGCGCAGGCCGCGGCGATGTCCGCCGGGGTCCCGATGCGGCGCACCGGGGTTCGCTTGATGTGGTCGTCGACGGTGCCGCCGAGCCGGCCGCCGTCCTCGTTCTTGCGCAGCATCGGGGTGTCGATGAAGCCGGGCGGCACCGCGTTCACGGTGATCCCGTTCGGCCCCAGCTCCAGTGCGAGCGCCTTGGTGAGCCCGTTCACCGCCGACTTGGCCGCCACGTAGTGCGTCATGAACGGCTGGCCGGAGTGCGTGCTGGAGGAGGAGATATTGACGATCCGGCCCCAGCGCTCGGCCAGCATGTCCGGCAGCACCGCCTGCACGCAGTGGAAGACGCCGTGCAGGTTCACGTCCACGACGCGCTGCCACGCCTCGAAGGTGAGGTTCTTGAACTTCTCGAACCCCTCCAGCCCGGCCGAGTTCACCAGCACGGTAACCGGGCCCAGCTCGGCGCGGATCTCGGCCAGCGCCGCGGCGACCTCGTCCGGCTTCGTGACATCGGCCCGGAAGCCGAGCTTGTCGTCCGCGGCGGGGGCGAGATCGAGGGTGGCGACCCGGTAGCCGTCGGCGCGCAACCGCTCCGCGATGCCGAGGCCGATGCCCGACGCGCCTCCGGTGACCACAGCGGTTCTCACGCGCGACCCCCGGGTGTAGTGTGCGACACAAGAATCTCCTTTTCGAATGTGAGAACGGTACTCTCGCGGTGTCCGTTTCCGCAAGGCCGGCGAATATTCCGATCGGCGATAGTTGCCACGGCCCGCTGTGCTGAATGTATCATTCTCGAGAAGAGAGAATGTGATTTCCAGTAGCGAGGAGACGGGATGTCAACGCAGGAACAGGCGGTCGCGGTGGCGCGCCGGCTGCTGATCGATGGGCAGCTGGTCGAGACCGGGCGGACACTCGCCTCGCTCGACCCGGCCACCGGTGAGCTCTACGGGTACGCGCCCGAGGCCGGGATGGCCGAGGCGGACGCGGCGATCGCCGCGGCCAGGCGCGCCTTCGACGGCACCGACTGGGCCACCGACCCGGAGTTCCGGGCGCGCTGCCTGGACCAGCTGTACGCGGCGCTGCGGGAGAACGTCGAGGAGCTGCGCGCGCTGACCATCGCCGAGGTGGGCGCCACCAGGACGCTCACGCACGGCAACCAGCTGGAGACGCCCTTCGAGATCGTCCGCTTCTACGCGGAGCTGCTGCGCGGCTACGACTGGACCGAGGACCTCGGCAATGTCGAGATCCGCGGCGCGCAGCACCACCGCTGGGTGGAGAAGGAGGCGGCGGGCGTGGTCGCCGCCATCGCCGCCTACAACTACCCGCACCAGCTGGCGCTGGCCAAGCTCGCGCCCGCGCTGGCGGCGGGCTGCACGGTGGTGCTCAAGGGCGCCCCCGACACCCCGCTGGCCACCCTGGCGCTCGGCGAGATCATCGCGAACCACACCGACATCCCGGCGGGCGTGGTGAACGTCCTCGCCTCCTCCGACATCGAGGTCGGCAAGCGGATGACCACGCACCCGGACGTGGACGTGGTCACCTTCACCGGCTCCACCCCGGTCGGGCGGCAGATCATGGCCGCCGCCAGCGGCACGCTGAAGAAGGTCTTCCTGGAGCTGGGCGGCAAGTCGGCGGCGATCGTGCTGGACGACGCCGACTACACCAAGGCGGCCATGTTCGCGGCCTTCAGCATCGTCACGCACGCGGGCCAGGGCTGCGCGCTCACCACCAGGCTGCTGGTGCCGCGCAAGGACCACGACCAGGTCGCCCAGCTGGTGGCGGCGAACTTCGCGCACGTCAAGCACGGCGACCCGAACGACCCCTCGACCTACATGGGCCCGCTGATCAGCGCGAAGCAGCGGGACAAGGTGGACGGCCTCGTGCAGCGCGCGGTCGAGGCGGGCGCCACCCTGGTGACCGGCGGCAAGAAGCTGGACCCCGGCTTCTTCTACGCGCCGACGCTGCTGGCGAATGTCGACCCGGACAGCGAGATCGCGCAGGAGGAGGTGTTCGGCCCGGTCCTCGCGCTCATCCCGTACGACGACGATGACGACGCGGTGCGGATCGCCAACAACTCCATCTACGGCCTCTCCGGCGGCGTCTTCAGCGCCGACTCCGAGCGGGCGAAGGCGATCGCGCGGCGCATCCGCACCGGCACCTTCAGCATCAACGGCGGCAACTACTTCCACCCCGACGCGCCGTTCGGCGGGTACAAGCAGTCCGGGATCGGCCGGGAGATGGGCCGGGTCGGGCTGGAGGAGTTCCTGGAGCGCAAGACCCTCGCCGAGGTCGTCTCGTGAGCGGGCCGCTGGCGGGGATCAAGGTGCTCGAGGTCGCCATGTACGGCTTCGTTCCCTCGGCGGGGGCGGTGCTCTCCGACTGGGGAGCCGACGTGGTGAAGGTGGAGCACGCGGTGGCGGGCGACCCGCAGCGCGGGCTGCGCCGCGTCGGCGCCTTCACCGTCGAGGGCGACCCGAACCCCAATGTGGAGCACGCCAATCGGGGCAAGCGCAGCGTCGGGATCGACATGTCGGTGGCCGAGGGGCGCGAGGTGATCCTGGAGCTGGCCAAGGGCGCCGACGTCTTCCTGACCAGCTTCCTGCCCTCGGCGCGCAGCAAGTTCGGCATCGACGTGGACGACATCCGCGCGGTGAACCCGAGCATCGTCTACGCCAGGGGCAGCGCGCTCGGCCCGCGCGGCACCGAATCGGTGCGCGGCGGGTACGACATGACCGCCTTCTGGTGCCGCGGCGGCGTCGCCGCCACCATCACCCCGCCGGACACCGACGGCATGATCCAGCCGCCCGGCCCTGCCTTCGGCGACACCATCTCCGGCACCAACCTGGCGGGCGGCATCGCCGCGGCGCTGCTCAAGCGGGAGCGCACCGGCGAGACCTCGGTGGTCGACGTCTCGCTGCTCGGCAGCGGGCTCTGGGCGCTCGGGCACACCATCGCGCTCTCCGCGCACGGCAAGCAGCCCATGGTCGCGCCGAAGCCGGGAACCCACGGCGCGCCGACGAATCCGCTCTCCGGGCTGTACGCCACCTCGGACGGCCGGTTCCTCTCCTTCGTCATGTTGCAGCCCGCGAAGTTCTGGGCCGACGTGGTCCGGCACATCGACCGGCCCGAGCTCGCCGACGACCCGCGCTTCGCCGACGCCGCGTCGATCGCCGAGAACACCGCGGACGGCGTCGCCATCCTGCGCGAGGCGATCGGCGCGCGCACGCTGGCCGAGTGGACCGAGCGCTTCGCCACCCTCGCCGGGCCGTGGGCGCCGGTGCAGGACTCGCAGCAGCTGCTCTCCGACGGGCAGATCCGGGCCAACGAGTACGTGCTGCCCGCGGGCGAGCTGCAGTTGGTCTCCAGCCCGGTGCAGTTCGACGTGGCCGCGCCGGAGCTGCGGCCAGGCCCGGAGTTCGCGGCCCAGACCGAGGAGGTCCTGCTCGAGCTCGGCTTCGACTGGGACCGCATCATCGCGCTGAAGACCGCGGGCGCGGTCTCCTGACGCCGGAGAGGAGCTGACCGTGCCGCACGTCGCGTCGATGGGGACGTACCTGCCGTGCTGGGGGGATCGACACAACCGGGTCGCGGGGGAGGACGAGGACGCCGTGACCCTGGCCGTCGAGGCCGGGCGCGCCGCGCTCGCGGGCGGGGAGCCGGTCGAGCGGGTGGTGCTGGTCAGCCGGGACCTCCCGCTGGTCGGCAGCAGCAATGCCGCGGTCCTGCTGGCCGGGCTCGGGCTGGACCCGGAGCTCGAGGTGATCGAGCGGCTCGGCGGCGCCCCGGCCACGCTGGACGCGCTCAGCTCGGCCCGCCCGCGCACCCTGGTGATCGGGGTCGACCTGGAACCCGCGGGCGCGGCGGCGGCCTGGCTCTCCGACCGGGACGGCGCGCAGGTGCGGACCACCGCGCGGGTCTCCCGCAGCCTCCCGGTGCGCACCCGCAACGACACCGGCGTGCACGACTACGGCGACCCCCGGCTGCTCCGCGAGCGCGGCTGGGCCGCCTCGCTCTCCGCCGCCTGGCTGGACACCCCGGTCGCGGTGGCCGGGCTCGACCACAAGCAGGCCACCGCGCTCTGCCAGAGCCCGCCCCCACAGGTGCCGACCACCGGTGCCTCCGCCGCGCTCTTCGCGCTCGCCACCATGGTCGAGTGGGATGCCGCCGGGCTGCTGGTCGGGGTGGAGCAGGCGGTGCTCTCCGGGGTGACCGTGGTACCGGGGCCGGTCGCCCTGCACCGGGTGGAGCCACCTGCCCGCCCGCCCGCCGACGGGGTCGTCGAGCCCGCCGCCGACCTGCCGCTCTCGCTCGCCGCCTACGACCGCGCCTTCGAGGCCAAGGTGCGCTGGGAGGCCGGGCGCCACCCGGGCAGCGACGAGCTCGACTTCCCGCCGCGCTACCGGCTCGGCGCCGACGGCGCGCTCGCCACCGACTACACCCTGGTCCCGCTGCCGCGCACCGGCACCGTCTACGCCGAGACCACCGTCCGCATGCCGGTGCCGGGGCTGAAGAGCCCGTACTCGCTGGTCCTCGTCGAGCTCGACGACGTCGGGGTGCGCGCACTCGCCAAGGTCACCGGCGCCGACGCGGGCACCGCCGCCATCGGGGTGCGCGGGCGGATGGTGCTGCGCCGGGTCGCCGAGCGCTCCGGGGTGCCGGACTACGGGTACGCCTTCGAACCCGAAACGGAGAACTCATGAGAAGGGTCGCGGTCGTCGGCGCCGGAATGACGCCGTTCGCCGAACATTTCGCGCTCGGCATCCAGGACCTGCTGCCGATGGCCTTCGCCGAGTGCGCGGCCTCGGTGGACAAGGGGCTCCGGCTCGCCGATATCGAGGCCGCCTGGTTCGGTGCGCTGCGCACCACCGACGGCTTCCCCGCCGGGCTGCTCGCCGACGCGCTCGGCGCCCCCGACCTGCCGGTCACGCACATCGAGAACTCCTGTGCCACCGGCAACGACGCGGTGCGCAACGCGCTCTACGCCATCGCCTCCGGCGCCGTCGACGTGGCGCTGGTGATCGGCGCGGACAAGCTGCGCGAGACCGCCGAGAAGGACATGCTGCGCGAGTGGGAGTCCATGTCGCGGAACCGCTCCTGGGACTACCAGCTCGGGCTCTTCGCCCCCGCCGGGTTCGCGCTGCACGTCAACCGGTACCTGTACGAGTCGCCCGCCACCCGCGAGCACCTGGCCATGGTCGCGGTGAAGAACCACCGGCACGGTGCCACGAACCCCAGGGCGCGGCTGCGCTTCGAGATCAGCGTGGAGCAGGCGCTGGCGGCGCCGATCGTCGCCGAGCCGTTCGGCGTCTACGACTGCGTGCCGCAGAGCGACGGCGCCGCCGCTCTCGTCCTCGCCGCCGAGGACGTGGTGGACCGCTACACCGACGCCCCCGTCTGGGTGCGCGGGGTCGGGCTCGGGCTGGACACCGTCATGCACCAGCACCGCGCCGACCTCACCACCTTCCAGGCCACGGTCCGCGCCGCCCGCCGCGCCTTCGGCATGGCCGGGCTCACCCCGTCCGACATCGACGTCGCCGAGGTGCACGACTACTTCACCGGCATCGAGCTCATGAGCTACGAGGACCTCGGCTTCGCCGGGCGCTTCGAGGCGCACAAGCTGGTCGAGGCCGGGGTGACCGCGATCGGCGGCGCGCTTCCGGTGAATCCCAGCGGTGGTCTGAAGTGCAAGGGCCACCCGCCGGGCGCCACCGGCGTCGCGCAGTGCGTCGAGCTGTTCGAGCAGCTGCGCGGAACCGCCGTGAACCAGGTCGACGGTGCGCGGATCGGGTTGGCGCACAACCTCGGTGGGCCCACCGCGGTATCCGCGGTCACGATCCTCGAGGGGCCGGGGCGGTAGGCGGGTCCCGCAGCAGACACCCGGCGCTGCGGCGAATTCGGCGCGACTCGCGGTGGATCGCCCATGCGACGATGAACCCGTGATCACCTCGAATTACGTCGAACTCACCCGGCTGCTGGCCGATGCGGGCGCGGATGCCGCCGCGCTGTACCGCACGGCGGCCGCGGTCGCCGACGAGTTCGACCGGGTCGCACTGCCGGACGATGCGGCGCAGCTGGTCTACGACGGGCTGACCCGCGCCGGAACGGCAGGCAGCGCTGACGCCTGGCTGCTGCTCGCGCGGGTGCTGGCCCGCCATGCCGGGCACGCCGCCTCGATCGAGGCCTTTCGGCTCGCCGATCGGGCGGGATCGCCGGACGGCGCGATCGGCTGGATCGCGGCGGCCTACCACGCCCGCAGCCTCGATCATGCGCCGCAGGCCGGAGAGCGGCTGCGCCTGCTGCACCGAAGCAGGCCAGACGATCCGAAGGTGCTGCTGCTGGCCGGATACTTCGCGCAACAGGGCTACGGCTGCCCGGCCGATCCGGATCTGGCCGCGCGGCATTTCCTGGCAGCGGCCGAGCGCGGAGATGCCGACGCCGCTTTCGAACTGACGGTGCATTACACCAGGGGCTGGGGCGTGCCCGCGGACCAGGCCGCGTCGGACCGGTGGACGTGGCGGGCCGCCGAGCTGGGCAGTGCTCGGGCGATGTCGAACCTGGGCGGCATGTTCGCCGTCGGCCGCGGCGTCGCCGCGGATCCGCGGGCCGCGCTGGACTGGTACGCGCGGGCTGCCGCGGCAGGCCATGCGAAGGCCGCCTACACCGCCGGGGTGATGTGCTTGCTCGGCGACGGCGGGCTGCCGGTCGACCCGGTCGCGGCTCGGCGGTGGTTCGATCGGGCCAGGACGCTGGGGTACGGCGTCGACACCGAGCTGCGGCGGCTGGGGCTGGACGCGGAGATACCGGAGCCGCCGCGCGATATCGACGATCCGGCACCGCCGTCGTTCGACGGGTTCGACGAGCCGTGCGGCGTTGCGGTCGATGCGTCCCACGTGTACGTGGCCGACCGGGGCGAAGGCCGGATCGTGATGGTCGCCACCGCGTCCGGGCAGCGGACCGTGCTGCCGTTCGTCGGCCTCGACGAGCCGGAGGGCGTTGCGGTCGACGCGGCAGGCACTGTCTACGTCACCGACAGCGGGCCGGGGGTGCAGGCACTGAATATCGCGTCCGGTGTGCAGGAATTGCTGCCGCTGCGGCGGCGGGCCTGCGGCGGGCAGCCTGCCGTCGATTCAGCGGGGAGCGTCTACGTGCCGGACGGGCCACAGGTGGTGGTACTGCCGGTCGGAACCGAGGGGCGGCGCTGGGACGGGCAGCGGGTCCTGGCATTCGAGGGGGTCGAGAACGTCACGGCCGTTGCGGTCGACGCGGTGGGCGACGTGTACGTCACCGACACCACCGGAAATCGGGTGCTGAAGGTCGAGGTTCGGTCCGGCAGCCGAGAGGTCATCGGGTTCACCGGCCTCGACCTGCCGGAAGGCATCGCCGTCGACTCGGCGGGGACCGTGTATGTCGGCGACCTGAACGGGGTGGTCGCGCTCGACGCCGGAGCGGGCAGCCCGCGGGCCCTGGACCACCTGGACTTCGCCAAAGGCGTGGCCGTCGATGCCGCCGACACCGTCTACGTCGCCGATTGGGTGCACGGCCGGATCATCGGATCGCGGCCGGCCGGGCGGTGACGCGCCGGCACCGGGCCACTCGGGCAGCGCTGGAGCGCGAAATGCCCGGCACCGCTCCCGGCGCCGGGCCCGCACCGTCGATCAGAGTTCCTCCCACACCGTGATCCGGGTCCGGGCGGGATCCCCGGCATCGGTCACCGCCATGCGCCCGTCCTTGGCGCGCGCCCCGAGCTCCGCCACCACGGCGGCCGGATCACCGTCGAGGGTGAAGACCGACAGGTAGCGGGCTTCGTCGGGGCCGCCGCGCAGGAGCTTGTGGCGTTCCGCCGCGACCACCCCGGGGATGGCGAGCATCTCCGGGATGTGCACCTCGGTGTACCAGCGGTTGTACTCCTCGTCCCGCCCCTCCCTGGGCGTCGCGAAGACCATGAGCCGAGCGGGCACCGGCGTCACCCGGCCTGCGCGGCGTAGGCGGCCGCGTAGTCGGCGCGCGAGGTGGTGGAGATGTCCACGTCGGTGGCGGTGGCGCGGAGCGCGCCGACGGTGGCCCGCTCGCGCGGAATGTGCTGGAACGGGTCCCAGTCGAAGTGCCTGCAGGCGTTCTCCCAGGTGATCTTGTGGATATCGGCGTCCGAGGCGCCCGCCGCGTCCAGCTCGTTCAGCACGAACTCGGGGGCGTTCGGCCAGATGGAGTCGGAGTGCGGGTAATCGCACTCCCAGGCGATATTGTCGATCCCGATGTCGTGCCGGAACTTCAGCGCGGTCGGGTCGGTGACGTAGCAGGCGAGCACGTGCTCCCGGAACACCTCGCTGGGCAGTTTGCCGCCGAAGTCGCGGCGCAGCCAGCGCTGGTTGGTGTAGTGCCGGTCGGAGCGGTCCAGGAAGAACGGGATCCAGCCGACGCCGCCCTCGGAGAGCGCCACCTTGAGCTTCGGGAACTTCCGGAAGGCGGGGCCCCAGAGCAGGTCCTGCGCGGCGATCAGCGAGATGCTCGGCGCCAGCACCATGAGGTTGTCGATCGGCGCGTCCGGCGCCAGCCGCAGCACGCCGAAGCCCTGCCCGATGTGCAGGTTCATCACGGTGTCGTGGTCCTGCAGCGCGCTGAAGACCGGCGCCCAGTAGTCGATGTCGTGGTAGCTGGGCAGGCCGTCGATGTGCGGCAGCTCGGGCATGGTCACCGAGTGGCAGCCGCGGCTCGCCAGCCGCTCGATCTCGGCCACCGCCAGCTTCGGGTCCCACATGGGCAGGATGCCGATCGGGATGAAGCGGCCCGGGTAGGCGCCCGCCCAGTCGTCGATGTGCCAGTTGTTGTAGGCCTCGATCATGGCGACGGTGATCTCGTCCTGGCCGCCGCGGCTCAGGTGACCCGCGCTGAACCCGGTGAAGGTGGGGAAGCACATGGAGGCGAGGACGCCGTTGACGTCCATGTCGCGCACCCTGGCGTGCACGTCGTAGACGGCGGGGCGCATCTCGGCGTAGCCGGCCGGGTCCCGGCCCCACTCCTCGGCGGGCCAGGTGACCACGGCGTTCAGCCCCGCGACGCCGGTCGGGCGGTCGCGGTAGATCCACTGGTCGATGCCCTTGTCGTTGGGGACGACCTTCGGCGCGTACTCCGCCCACTTGCGCGGAACGTGCTGGTCGAACATGTCGAGCGGCTCGACCACGTGGTCGTCGATGCTCACCAGGATCAGGTCGTCGGGTTTCACGGGACTCCTCGCTCTGTCGTGGACTGTGCCGAGACGGTCGATCTTCCGCTAGGAGAACGGCACTCTCGCACCTGGTTCGAGGATACCGCAGGGGAAACGCCGGGTCGATGGCCCAGGGGTGTCCGCGGGCCTTGTTCTGCTACGGAAGCAGGATTACCCTATGTGGAGAATGTAATTCTCATGAGGAGGTCGGCATGACCGCACCGGCGACCGTCGTCTGGGAACTCGCGCCGCGGCATCCCCGGTCGGGGCCGTTCCGGCTGCCGCCGCCGGGGGCGCCGCGCGCACTCGACACCGTCGAATGCCGCGCCCTGCTGGACGAATTCGCCCGGCTCGGGGTGGTCGGCGTCGAGGTGGCGGGTGGGGAGCCCACCGGGCGCGCCGACTTCGCCGAACTCGCCGGGTACGCGAGCGCGCGCGGGCTCGGGTTCGCCTTCCACACCGACGGCACCGGGGTCACGCCCGCGCTGGCCAGGCAGCTGGCCGGTGACCACCGGCTCACCGCGCGGGTCGCGCTGGCCGCGCCCACCGAGGCGGCGGACGACGCGGTGCGCGGGCCGGGCGCCTACCGGGCGAGCGTGCGGGCCATGGAGGTGCTCGCCTCGGCCGGGGCCTACGAATTCGAGGTCGCGGTGCCGCTGACCCGGCACAGCGCCGATCGTTTGGACGCACTGCTCGCCGTCGCCGGGCTCTTCGGTGCCCGGCTCCGGCTCACCGGGGACCGGCCGCGCGAGGCCGCGCCGGACGCGGCGCAGCGGCGGGTCGTCGCGGCCTGGGCCGCGGAGCACCGCGAGCGGGTGCGGTTCGGCGTGCACCCGACCGGCGATCTCGCCGAGGACTGCGGGGCCGGGCGGGAGATCTGCCTGGTCGACGCCGTCGGCGACGTCTTCGCCTGCCCCGTCGCGCGCGGTGCCCGCCCGCACGGGAACGTCCGCGCGGCAGGCGGTTTCGCCGCGCTGGTCCCCGGGCTCGCCCCCGCCGTCTGCCCGGCGGCCCCCGCCGTCGCCCGCCCCGCCTGACGGACGGGAGTGGGGGAGTGAGCGGCCCGTCCGCCGCCGGTCGCTCGACCGAGCCCACCGGGCCGGCCCATCCGCCCGCCGCTACCGCGCACCCGAACCTCGCCGCACCTGTACCCGCCGATCCGGGCAGCGGCCCCGGCGCCACGCCGCAGTCCACGCCCCCGCACTCGGCGGGAACGGAGTTCGACGCGGTGCAGGCGGTCGCGGAGGCCGTGGCGCGCGGGGCGGGGCGGGCGGCGGCGGGACCGGTGGCCTTCGGTGAACCCCGGCGGTACACGGCGGCCCAGGTGGCGGCGGTGGCGAACATCCCGGACGCCAGGGCCCGCCGGTTCCTGCGCGCCCTCGGCTACCCGGCGGTGGACGACGGCACCCCCGACTTCGCCCCGTCGGACATCCGCCTGCTGCGGCTGCTCACCGGCTACGTCGACGAGGGGATGGTCGGCGAACCCGAGGCGCTGCACCTGACCGGCGTCCTGGCCAGGGCCATCGCGCAGCTGGCGCGGTTGCAGGTGGAGATCGTGGCCGGCCAGATGCAGCGCGCCCCCGAATCGGTGGACACCGTCTCCGCACTGGCCGAGCGGATGCCGGAGGTGCAGTGGCTGCTCGGCCAGCTCTGGCGGCGCCGCCTGGAGGACGCGCTGCACGTGCTCGACCCGGCCGCGGAGCCGCCCGCGGGGCGGGACAGCGGGGTGGGCTTCGCCGATGTCGTCGGCTTCACCGAGCTCAGCCGGGACCGCAGGGCCGGTGACCTGGTGCGGGTGGTGGCGCGGTTCGAGCACCGCTCGATCGATGTGGTCGCCGCGGCGGGCGGCAGCGTGGTGAAGCTGCTCGGCGACGAGATCCTCTTCACCGCCGACACCCCCGCGGCGCTCGCCGAGATCGGCACCGGCCTGGTCCGCGCCTTCGCCGCCGACCCGGACATCCCCGGCCTGCGCGTCGGCGCCGCGTGGGGCCCGGTCATCCGGCAGCTCGGCGACGTCTTCGGCACCACGGTGAACCTGGCCAGCCGGCTCACCGCGCTCGCCGAGCCGGACACGGTCCTCGTCGCTCCCGCCCTGGCCGAGGCCCTCGCGGCCAGCGCGGAATTCCGGCTCACCGCGACCGGACCCACCGACGTCCGCGGCATCGGCCTGCTCACGCCGGTCCGCTTGGAGCGGGCCCCGTCCGGCCCATGAGCGGCCATGCCCGCGTGATGCGGGGCGTCACCCCACCCGCGCGCCGCGGGCCGATGGCGCGCGAACACGCGAGTGGCGCACGGGCGCCGCACCGCTCAGCTCAGGTAGCGCACCAGGTGCTCGGCCACACAGGCCGGCTTCTCCGCCCCCTCGGCGGTGATGGTGACGGTCCGCGCCGCCTGCACCCCGCCGCGCACGTCGGTGACGGCGGTGAGCGCGACCGTCCCGCGCACCCGGCTCCCGACGGTGACCGGGCTGATGAACCGCACCTTGTCCAGCCCGTAGTTGATCGCCATCCGCGCCGACCGCACCCCCATGACCTGCTGTGCGATCGGCGCGAGCAGCGCCAGCGTGAGGAACCCGTGCGCGATGGTGCGCCCGTAGGGCCCGGCGGCCGCCCGCTCGGCGTCCACGTGGATCCACTGGTGGTCACCGGTCGCCTCGGCGAACCGGTCGATCCGCGCCTGGTCGATCTCGATCCAGTCGCTGCCGCCCAGCTCGGTGCCGACGGCGGCGCGCAGCGCGGCGAAATCCGGGAATTCGATCATGGGGAAACCCTTCCAGGTCGAGGCGCGAGCACGGTGCCCGGCGCGTGGCCGTACGTACGGGCACCGTGCGCGCCCGAGCCGCAGCGGGCCCGCGCCGGGCGATGGGGTGTTCGGGGGAACGCGCCCGGCGCGGAGCTCAGCGCAGCTGGTCCTTCATCACCTTGCCGGTGGCATTGAGCGGCAGCGCCGCCAGGAACCGCACCGAGCGCGGCACCTTGTACCCGGCCATCCGGTCCCGGCTCCAGCCGATCAGCTCGTCCTCGGTGAGCGGCCCGGACGTGACCACATACGCCCGCCCGACCTGCCCGAGCCGCTCGTCCGGCACCCCGACAACGGCGGCCTGCGCCACCGCGGGGTGCTCCAGCAGGAACCCCTCGATCTCGGCCGGGTAGGCATTGAAGCCGCCGACGATGAACATGTCCTTCTTCCGCCCGACGATCCGCAGCCGCCCCTCCGGGTCCAGCTCACCGAGGTCCCCGGTGTGCAGCCAGCCGTCCGGGTCGATCGCCGCGGCGGTGGCCTCGGGATCGTCCAGGTACCCCTGCATGACGCTGTACCCGCGCACCAGCACCTCGCCGTCCCCGGCGATCCGGAGCTCGACCCCGGCGCACGGCTGCCCGACGGTGGTCGCGATCTGCTCGAAGGTGTCGCCGGGGCGCGAGGCGGTCGCGGTCCCCGCCTCGGTGAGCCCGTACCCGGTCATGATCGACCGGAACGGCAGCTCCTCGCGCACCCGGCGGATGAGCTCCACCGGGATGTCGGCCGCGCCGGTCACCGCGGCCCGCAGCGAGGAGAGGTCGCGGGTGCCCTTCGCCGCGAGCAGCGCGTGGTAGAGCGTCGGCGGCCCCGGCAGCATGGTGACCCGCTCGCGCTCCACCAGCTCCAACACGGTGTCCACGTCGAAGACCGGCACCGGCAGGATCGTGGCACCCCGGATGAGCGAGGCCACCAGCCCGGCCTTGAGCCCGAAGGTGTGGAAGAACGGGTTGACGATCAGGTACCTGTCGCCCTCCCGCAGGTCCGCCAGGTCGCACCACTCCGCGTAGAGCCGCAGCGTCTGCGCGTGGTTCATGAGCGCGCCCTTGGGGCGGCCGGTGGTGCCGGAGGTGAAGATGATGTCGGCGATATCGGTCCCCGCCACCGGGCGCTCGAACGGCTCCCCGCTGCCGAGGAAGTCGGATTTCAGGTCGAGCACCGGCACGTCGGCGGTGTACTCGGTGCCCTGGAACCCCTGCTGCACCAGCACCGCCTTGGCCCCGCTGCGCCGGATGACGTCCTGCGCCTCCGCCGCCTTGAACCTGGTGTTCACCGGGACCAGCACGCCGCCCGCGGCCTGCAACCCGAAGGCGGCGACGATCCACTCGGCCGAGTTGGGCGCCCAGACCGCGGCCCGGTCGCCCTTCTCGATGCCGAAGGCGGCGAAGGCGCCCGCCGCCCGGCGCACCCGCTCGGCGAGTTCGATGAAGCTCCACCGCACCTCACCGTCGACGACCGCCTCGGCAGAGCCGAAGCGGTCGGCGGCGGAGAGCACCATCTGCGGGATGGATTCCCACGTCATGGCAGGGCTCAGACCTTGAGCAGCCGGGCCAGGTTGCCGCCCATGATGCCGGCCTGGTGCTCGAGCTTCATGTCCTTGATCTCGTGGATGTAGCGGGCCGGCTCGGCCAGCCCCTCCGGGTGCGGCCAGTCCGAGCCGAAGAGCACGTGGTCGGCGCCCATCACGTCGGAGAGCCGGACCAGGTCCTCCTCCCAGAAGGGGGAGACGTAGAGGCTCTGCTTGATGGCCTCGATCGGGTTCCGGAAGCCGAAGCCCTCCGGCGCCTTCTTGTACACGTCGGAGAGCTGCTGCAGCAGCGGCTCCAGCCAGGCCGAGCCGTTCTCGATGACCGCGATCTTGAGGTCGGGGAAGCGGTTCAGCGCGCCGTGGCAGACCCAGGAGGCCACCGCGTCGGTGACCGGCCGCCACTGGTTGGTCATGGCGAAGGTATTGGTCTGGAAGGGCAGCATCTCCAGGCTGTTGCCCTCCCACTCGGCGTCGTAGCGCGAGTAGCCGCTGTCCGAGGAGTGCATGGTGACCAGCACGTCCAGCTCGACCACGCGCTTCCAGAACGGGTCGAACTCCGGCATGGCGAACGAGCGCATGCCCTTGAAGCCGGGCACCGGCGCCGGGCGCACCAGGATGGCCTTGGCGCCGTGCTCGACCACGGCCCAGTTCAGCTCGGCGATGGCCCGCTCCACGATCGGCAGGGTGATCACCGGGACGGTGAAGATCCGGTCCGAGTGCACGAAGCTGCCGTCCTGGCCCCAGTCGTCCAGCATCCAGCGGTTCAGCGACTCGATCACCGCGTGGATGAGCTCCGGGTGGTGCCGCATCCGCTCCTCGACCAGGCTGGCCAGGGTCGGGAACATGAGCGCGCGCTGCAGCTGCAGGTCGTCCATGACCTTCAGCCTGGCCTCGGGGTTGCGGAAGGCGTCGATCGCCTTCATGGACTTGCCGAAGATCTCCCTGCGGCTCTTGCCCTCCGGGTTCCCGTGCTTGAAGTACTCCTCCATCGCGCCGGGGCGGGCGACGACCTCGAAGGTCGGGTTCGGGATGTACTCGCTGATCTGGCCGAGCACCGCGATCTTGGTGCGGCCGTTGATCTCGACGTACTGGATCGCGCCCTCGTACTGCTTCGGCAGATGCCGGGTCAGCGCTTCCTTCGTCTCGTACAGGTGATTGTCCGCGTCGAAGAGCTGATACGGCAGGTCGACCTTGGTCATGGAATCCTCCTTGTCGTCTAGTGAGAATGTTATTCTCTTCAGGTGGAAGCCGCAACGCCCCGGGTGGCGGCGAGTTCCCGGCGGACCACGTATTTCTGGATCTTGCCGCTGGGGGTGCGCGGGAAATCCGCGACGACGTGCAGCTGCTCCGGCCACTTCTGCTTGGCCAGCCCGGCCGCCGCGAAGTGCGCGCGCAGCGCCGCCAGGTCGGGGGCGGCGTGCCCGGGCAGCAGCCGCAGCACCGCGGCCGCGCGCTCGCCGAGCCTGGGGTCGGGCACCGCCACCGCGACCGCCTCGGCCACCCCGGGCAGCGTCAGCAGCAGCTCCTCGACCTCGAGCGCGCTGATGTTCTCGCCGCCGCGGATGATGATGTCGGACTTGCGGTCGGTGATGGTCAGGTAGCCGTCCGCGTCCAGCACGCCGATGTCGCCGGTGTGGTACCAGCCGTCGGCGTCGAAGGCGGCCGCGGTGAGCTCCGGGTCGACGTAGCCGAGGCAGAGGTCGGGGCCGCGGCTGATGATCTCGCCGTCGTCGGCCAGCCGGAGCTCGACGCCGGGCAGCGGGTCGCCGTCGGTGTAGAGCCGCTTGTCCTCGGGCGCGCTGTGCAGCGAGCCGGTGATCGACGGGTGCTCGGTGCTGCCGTAGGAGCGGTAGACGGTGATCCCGGCGCCCGCCAGCCGGGTGGTGATCGCGGCGGGCACCGCGGCGCCGCCGAGCCCGGCGTAGCGCATGGCGGGCAGGTGCGCGGGGGTGTGCTCCGGGTGGTCGAGCAGGCTGGTGACGTAGTACGGGACGCCGCCGCCGACGGTGACCCCGTGCTCGGTCATCAGCGCCAGGATGCGGCCGGGGTCCCAGGTGTCGATCAGGTGGATCGGTTTCCGGTCCAACACCGGGATGAGCAGCGCGTTGACCATGCCGATGAAGTGGCCCACCGGGGCCGCGGTGAGCTGGTCGCCGCGGTCGGCGGGGTACCAGGCGGCCAGCTGCCTGGTCTCGTGCACCAGCGTGTTGTGGCTGTGCACGACGCCCTTGGGCGCCCTGGTGGTGCCGGAGGTGAAGGCGATCAGCGCCGGGCCGTCCGGGTCGGTGCCGAGCACGCCGGGCATCGGCTCCGGGTCGAGCAGGTCGTCGAAGTCCCGGCCGACCACGCCGGTGATCGGGACGCCCGCGTAGGGCTCCGCCGGGAACTCCAGGCTGCCGAAGCGCTCCAGCGTGACGAAGACCTTCGGCCGGACCGTCTCCAGGATGTGGCCGAGCTCGCGGCGGCCGTAGAAGTGCACCACCGGCACCACGGTGGCGCCGAGGAAGGCCGAGGCCCAGAAGGTCGCGGCCGCCTCCATCCAGTTCGGCAGCTGGAAGGCGACCACATCGCCGGGGCCGACCCCGCGCCTGCGCAACCCGGCGGCGAGCCGCCGTGCGACCCGCTCGACCTCGGCGCAGGTGCCCGCGTACGGCCGCTCCGCGGAGTGGATCCGGAACTCGGCCTCCGGCGCGGCGGCGAGCCCGGTCGCCAGCAGCTCGCCGAGCGTCTCGCCGGTCCACCACCCCTGCTCCCGGTAGTGGCGGGCCAGCTCGGGAGGAATCGTGCGCATGGGAGCCCCTTCTCGACCGCATAGCGTTCTCTTGAACAGAGAATCACATTTTCCAGCGGGAGAACAAGGTGGTGTCCTAGGGTGTGTTCGGTAGTTCGTTCCGGGAAGCGGCAGCCCCGCGTCACCCAGTCCCGACGCCGCCGGTTACCCCGGAGCGATCGCCGTGTCGACTCTCGCGATCTCGGGATGGGAACCATGGCTACTCGATCCGCCGCCCCCGGCGTCCACTCCGTCACCCACTGGCGGGCGCATGCCCGCAGGCACCCGCTCCGGCACCGGCTGGCCGTGGTCGCCCCCGACGCCGCCGACGTGATCCGGCACGCGGGCGGCTGGCTCTTCGACCGCTCCGCGGCGGGCTGGGAGGTGACCGTGCTGGTCGCCGACGCCGCCGACGTCGCCCCGCTGCAGATCCTCGGCGCCACCGTGCTCGACCTGCGCCAGGCGCTCACCGGGCCGAGCCACGAGATCTGGCCGATGGCGGTGGCCGTCTCCGCCGCCAGCTACCGGGCCGAGCCGCTGGTGCAAGCCCAGCTGCTCGACTGTCTGGACCGCGGCCTCATCGAGGTGGCGGTCTGGGGCGAGGATCTCCCGGACGAGCTGGCGGGCCGGGTCGCGCCCTCGTACCACCGGGTGAGCGTGGCGGCGCGCGCCTTCAAGTCCTGCGCGCTGGCCGCCGTCGGCTGCGCGGGGGAATCCGCGATGCCGACCGAGGTCTTCGGCGCGGGCGAGCTGCTCCCGCCGCGGTACCGGGCCGAGATGCGGGACCTGCTGCCCGCCTGACGCGGCTCAGCCCGCGGGCTCGGCGCCCGCCCGCGCCCGCTCCAGCGCGGCGATCTCCCGCTCGACCAGGTCGAAGGCCTCGCTGTGGCCGCCGGACATGCCGAGCGCGCGCTCCAGCACCACCACCCGGGAGACGCTCGTCATGAGCACCGCCATGGCGGCGGGCGGGAAGCGCTCGGTGTCCACCCCGTACTCGGCGAGGATGCGGGTCAGCGCGGTGGTCTGGATCGTGCGGAAGCGCTCGGCGTAATCGGCGACCGCCGCCCTGATGGCCGGGCGGTGATTCGACAGCCCGACGAACTCCATGGTGAAACGGACCGCGGCGGGATCGATGCTGAATTCCCAGAGCGCGCGCAGCGGGGCGGAGGTTTTCATCATCTCGGCCTGCATTACCAGCCCCTCCTCCGCGCGCCGGGTGAAGATTTCCAGCAGGAGGTCGTCCATCGAGCGGAAGTAATAATGCACGAGCTGGGGTTTGAGCCCGGCGCGCTCGGCGACGCGCCGTGACGTCACCGCCGCCCAGCCCTCGTCGAGCAGCAGCTGCTGGGCGGCCTCCAGCAGGACGCCGCGATTCTTGGCGTCGGGGGCGCCGATACGGCGGGGCGATGGCATCCGCCTGCTCCCTTCCGGAGTCCTGGTCGTGGGATCAATTCGTATCGTAGTGGCGGGCCGCTGTCACTGTTGACGCCTCTCCGAGAACCATGCTATGCATGTGCACAGCATCTGTTCCGCGGGGACGGCTCTGCGATTCACCTCGGGTGGACGGGAATTACCCGTCGCCCCTCTTTCGCATTTCCCGACGCAATTCTCCGTGACCGTCGCGGCGCGAGGAGAATCAAATTCTCTAAATCGTGCATTCCGCTCTTGACGCTGCTGAGAGATGACGCTCACAATGGGAGCAGTTGGTTCTCTCCATGCGAAGAACAAATTCTCCGACCGACCGGAAGGCGCTATCGATGACGCTCAGCCGTGGCCCCGTGGGCGGTGATCTGCCCGCCGCGAAACCCGCCACCCGGGAGATCACCGACTGGGGCCGCGGCTACCTGCGGCGGCACCCGCTCGCCGCGCTGGAGACCGTCGGCGGCCAGTTCGTGCTCAGTGTCCGGGCCATCCAGTACCTGGTCGCCGACGTCGTCACCGGGCGCTTCGCCTTCGCCGAGTTCGTCAGGCAGTCGGCCTTCATGGCGTCGGCGGCGGCGCTGCCCACCATCTTCGTCTCGCTGCCGATCGGGGTGACGCTCTCCATCCAGTTCGGGCTGCTGGCCGGGCAGGTCGGCGCCACCTCGCTGGCGGGCGCGGCCAGCGGGCTCGCGGTGATCAGGCAGGGCGCGCCCATGGTGGCCGCGCTGCTCATGGCCTCGGCGGTCGGCTCCGCCATCTGCGCCGACCTCGGCAGCCGCAAGATCAGGGACGAGCTGGACGCCATGGAGGTCATGGGCGTCTCGGTGGTCCGGCGGCTGGTGGTGCCGCGGGTGGCGGCGGCGGTGCTGGTCGGCGTCTCGCTCACCGGGGTGGTCTGCTTCGTCGGGTTCCTGGCCGGGTACCTGTTCAACGTCTTCGTGCAGGGCGGCGCGCCCGGCAGCTTCGTCGCCACCTTCGCCTCCTTCGCCACCGTCGGCGACCTGTGGCTCACGCTGGTCAAGGCGGTGGTCTACGGCGCCATCGTGGCCGTGGTGGCCTGCGAGAAGGGGCTGAACACCAAGGGCGGCCCCGCGGGCGTCGCCAACTCGGTGAACTCGACCGTGGTCTCCTCGATCCTGCTGCTCATGGTGGTGAACGTCGTGTTCACGCAGATGTTCATGATCCTGTTCCCGCGGTCGGGGCTGTGATGGCCGCGCCGTACCGCCCGCTGGGCACCCGCACCCTGGTCCGCACCTCGCGGCAGTTCGGCACCTCGCTCATGCGGCTCGGCCACATGATCACCTTCCTGCTCCGCGCGCTCGGCTCGATCCCGGTGATGCTGCGGCACTACCGCGCCGAGTTCCTGCGCATCCTCTCCGACATCACCTGGGGCAACGGCTCGATCGTGGTCGGCGGCGGCACCGCGGGGGTGATCATCGTGCTCGGCGCGGCAGGCGGCGCCATCGTCGGGCTGGAGGGGTACAACGCGCTGCACCTGCTCGGCATGGAGCCGACCATCGGGCTCATCGCCTCCACCGCCTCCACCAGGGAGCTGGCGCCGATCATGGCCTCGCTGGCCTTCGCCGCGCAGGCGGGCTGCCGCTTCACCGCGCAGCTCGGCGCCATGGGGATCGCCGAGGAGATCGAGGCCATGGAGTCCATGGGCATCCGCGCGATCCCCTACCTGGTGAGCACCAGGCTGCTCGCCTCGATCGTGGCGATGGTCCCGCTCTACGTGGTCTGCCTCGCGGTCAACTACATCGCGGTCGAGGTGGTCGTCGGGCTCTCCGGGGGGCTCTCGCACGGCACCTACCAGCACTACTTCCAGCTCGTGCTGAACGGCCCGGACATCGTCTACTCGCTGTTCAAAGCCATTGTCTTCGTGATCATCACGACCACCGTGCAGTGCTACTACGGCTTCTACGCCGCGGGCGGGCCGCAGGGCGTCGGCATCGCGGCGGGCCGCGCCATGCGCGCCGCCATCTCGCTGATGATCATCGTCAACCTGCTACTCACGGTCGCGCTGTGGGGCATCGGCGCCAGCGCCCGGCTCGGAGGCTGAGCCCATGTCGGTGCTGTTCGAGAAGGACGGGCGCGGGCCGTCGGGGACCGCGCTGCTGCTGCGCGGGCTGGTGCTGGTGCTGGCGACCGCGCTGGTGGTGACGCTGCTGCTGCTGAAGTCGACCGGCCGCTTCGACGAGAAGCTGGAGGTGACGGCGGTGCTCGCGCAGCTCGGCGACGGGCTGCCCGCCCGCTCGGACGTCAAGTTCCGCGGCATGCTGGTCGGCATCGTCGCCGGGGTCACCCCGGCCACCGGCGGCGCCGCGAACCGGGTGCTGCTCCAGCTCGACCCCGTTGCCGCGCAGGGTATTCCGCGCACCGTGACGGCGCGGGTGGTGCCGAGCAACGTCTTCGCGGTCTCCTCGGTGCAGCTGGTCGACAACGGGCCCGGCCCCGCGCTCACCGCCGCGACCGAGATCCCACAGGACACCAGCCTCTCCACCGTGCAGCTGCAGACCGCTCTGACCAAGCTGCGCGAGATCATCGCGAGCACCGCCAGGATCGGCACCGGCAACACCGTCGGCGTGCTGGCCGCGGTGGCCCGCGCGACCGACCGGCGCGGCGCCGACCTGGTGGCCGCGGGCGCCCAGCTGGACCGGATCACCGCCGAGTTCGACGCGCTGCTCACCCCGGACGGCGGCCCGCCCACCCTCGGCATGGTGGCCGACGCCGTCCGCGGGCTGAACGCCTCCGCCCCCGACCTGCTGGACGCGCTGCACCACGCGGTGCTGCCCATGCGCACCCTGGCCGAGCAGGACGCCCAGCTGGCCGGGTTGCTCGGCCAGGGCGGCGGCACCCTCGGCACGGTCGCGGGCGCGCTGGACCGGCGCACCGACCAGATCGTGGACGTCACCAGGCAGATGGGCCCGGTGCTCGACGTCTTCGCGACGGGCTCACCGGCCTTCGGCCCGATCGTGGTGCGGATCAAGCGCCTCTCCGAGCTGTGGTTCTCCGAGTTCTGGAATGCCGAGAACCCGCGCGGGCGGGGCAAGTTCCAGTTCCGCTTCACCCCGCACACCCCCTACACCAGGGCCGACTGCCCGCGCTACGGCGAGCTCGCCGCGCCCAGTTGCAGCACCGCGCCCGCGGACATCCCGATCGAGCCGGTCCCGGCCGCGCTCGACCCGGCGAACCAGCCCGTCGCGCCCGAGCTGCCGCCGGAGATCAGGGACCTGGTCGAGCGGGCGCTGCAGGGCAACCCGACCGGCGCCGAGTCGCTGCTGGCGCCGCTGGTCGCCGACGGCCCGTTCCCGGGCGGGGGTGCCCGGTGAGCTACCGCCGCCCGCTGATCGGGGTCAGCCTCTTCGTCGCCGTCGCGGTGGCGCTCATCTGGGTCACCTTCGTCACCCTCGACCGCGGGATCAACGGCGACACCGAGGAGTACTCGGCGGTCTTCAGCGACGTCAGCGGGTTGCGGGTCGGCGACGACGTGCGGATGGCCGGGGTCAGGGTGGGCCGGGTGGACGGCATCGAGCTGGACGGCGTGCGGGCCAGGGTGCGGTTCCGGGTGGAGACCGACCAGACGCTGTACGGCAACACCAAGGCCGCCATCACCTACCAGAACGTCATCGGGCAGCGCTACCTCGGGCTCGCGCTGGCCGACTTCGGCGACGGCTCGGCGCTCGCACCCGGCGCGGAGATCCCGCTCGCGCACACCGAGCCGTCCTTCGACATCTCCGGGCTGCTCAATGGCTTCGAGCCGCTCTTCGGCGGGCTGGACCCGGCGCAGGTCGACAATGTGACCGGCGCGCTGATCAAGGCGCTGCAGGGCGACCGGACCTCGCTGGTGCTGCTGGTCGAGCAGGTCTCCGCGCTGGCCGAGTCGCTCGCGGGCCCGGACCAGGTGCTCGGCGCGGTGATCGGCAACCTGAACCGGGTGGTCGGCAACCTGGCGCTGCAGACCGGCCAGGTCGGCACGCTGATCGGGCAGTCGCGGGCCATCGTGGACGGGCTGGCCGCGCACCGCGACGAACTCCTCGGCGCGCTCGACCAGGCGGCGGTCACCACCGGCGGGCTGGCCGACACCATGGACGGCATCCAGCCCGAGCTGGAGTCCATGCTGCACCGCGAGCCCGGCTTCACCAGGCACTTCGCCGAGAACAAGGAGAACTTCGCCTACCTCGGCTTCAACCTGCCCGGGTTGCTCAAGGGGCTGGCCAGGGTGAGCCAGGAGGGGCCCTACCTGAACACCTACCTGTGCAACTTCGGCGTCACCATCCTGCCCGCGCTCTCTTCGCTGGTCCCGACCGTGGTCGACCTCGCCACACCGGGCGGGCAGGCGAAGTACTCCCCGATCTGTAGGTCCACCGAATGACGACAACCTGGAAGCGCCCGCTCGAGGAGCACCGCCGCGGCGTGCTCGGGCTGATCGCCGTCGCGGTGCTGCTCGCGGTGCTGGCCGCGGCCGTCGGCTGGAGCCGGATCGGCATCGGAACCACCCGCTACGAGGCGGAGTTCGCGCAGGCGGCCGGGATCAGCACCGGCGACCAGGTGACGCTCGCCGGGGTCCCGGTCGGCACCGTCGACGCCACCCGGCTGGCCGGGGACCGGGTGCTGGTGACGCTCGCGGTCGACTCCGAGGTGCCGCTCGGCACCGACACCGGCGCCGCCATCAAGCTCACCACGCTGCTCGGCGCCCGCTACGTGGAGCTGCGCCCGGCGGGCGAGGGCACGCTGCCCGACCGGCGGATCCCACTGGCGCGCACCGAGGTCCCCTACGACCTGCAGACCGCGCTGGACAACGCCACGGTGACCTTCGACCGGATCGACGCGGGCCAGATCGGCACCTCGCTGAACAGCCTCGCCGCCCAGCTCCAGGGCGTGCCGACGGTGCTGCCCGCCATGCTCGCGAACGTCCGCGCGCTGGCCGCCATCATCGGCGACCGGCGCACCGAACTCAGCGCGCTGCTCGCCGCGAGCCGGCAGTTGACCGGCGTCGTCACCGACCAGCAGGCGAACCTGGCCGCCATCATGACCCAGGGCCGCGACCTGCTCACCGAGATCGTGGCCCGCCGGGACGCCGTGCTGCGGCTCATGGACGCCACCCGCAGGCTGGCCGACCAGGTCCGCACCCTGGTGGTCCGGGACCGCCCCGCCGTCGACACCCTGATCGCCGGGCTCGACGACCTGCTCGGCAGCCTGGCCCGCAACGACGCGCTGCTGCGCAGCACCCTGGAGATCCTGCCGGTCCCGATCCGCAACTTCGCCAATGCCTCCGGCACCGCCAACGAGGTCGACTTCACCGCGCCTGCCGGGCCGCTCATCGACTCCTGGATGTGCGCGCTCGGCGGGCGCGCCGAGGGCGCCGGGCTCGCCCCCTACCACGAGGACTGCCAGTGAGAGCGAAGCGAGTTCTGGTCCGGGCGGGCGCCGTGCTGGCGATCGGCGCGCTCGCAGGCTGCACGGGCAGCGCCGTCGTCCCGGACGACACCATCGCGGTGACCGCGCAGTTCGACAACGGCGCCGGGCTCTACCCGGGCAACGCCGTCGCGGTGCTCGGCATGCCGGTGGGGGAGGTGACCGCGGTCGAGCCGCGCGGCACGCACGTCGAGGTGCGGATGGAGCTCGACGCCGACGTCGACATCCCGGCCGACGCGCGCGCCGTCACGCTCTCCACCTCGGTCCTCACCGACCGGCACGTCGAGTTCACCCCCGCCTACCGGGAGGGGCCGACCCTCACCGACGGCGCCCGGCTCGGCCCGGAGCGCACCCGCACCCCGGTGGAGTTCGACCGGCTGCTCGGCGCCGCCGAGCGGATGGCGGGCGAGCTGCAGGGCGAGCAGCCCGGCGACGGCCCGGTGGCCCGGCTGCTCGGGGCCTCCGCCGCCATCGCCACCGACAGCGGCCCCGAGCTGCGGCAGACCCTGGACCAGCTCGCCACCGCGCTGCGGCTCGGCGCGGACGGCGGCGACCAGACCCGCGACACCCTGACGAAGCTGGTCGACCAGCTCGCCCAGCTGCTCCGCGCCGCGGCCGCCAACGAGGACACCATCCGCCAGTTCGGCACCGCCACCGGGCAACTCGGCGACGTGGTCGCCGACCTGAACATCGGCACCGGCAGCACCGGCGCGCAGATCACCGAGATCATGCGCCAGACCGACGCGCTGCTCACCGAGAACGCGGGCGTGCTGGAGTCCACCCTCACCAACGGCGCCACGGTCACCAGGGCGCTGGCCGACTACCGCACCGAGCTCGGCGAGTTCATCGACGTCACCCCGCTGCTGCTGAACAACGCCTACAACGCCGTCGACTTCCAGTACCGCGGCGTGCGGGTGCACGCGCTGCTGGACAAGGTGTTCTTCGACGGGCAGCTGGTCAAGGAGGTCTGCAACATCCTCGGGCTGCGCCAACTGGGCTGCGCCACCGGCACCCTGCAGGACTTCGGCCCCGACTTCGGGATCACCGACATGCTCGACGCCATGTCCAGGATGCCGCGGTGAGCGCCGGGCGGCTCACCCGCGCCACCGCGCTCGCCGTCGCGGCGCTGGCCACGACCACCGGCTGCGCGGTCGGGCTCGGCGACCTGCCGCTGCCCGCGCCGGGCTCCGGCGGCGACAACTACACCGTGCGCGCGAGCTTCGCGAACGCGCTGAACCTGCCCGCCAAGGCCAAGGTGCGGCTCTCCGGCGCGGATGTCGGGGAGGTGGCCGACATGGCGGTGCGCGACTACACCGCCGTGGTCACCCTGACGATCCAGCGGGACGTCCGGCTGCCGCTCGGCACCAGGGCGGAGCTGCGCACCGCCACCCCGCTCGGCGACGTCTTCGTCTCGCTCACCCCGCCCGCCGAGGCCACCACCGCCACCCCGGCGCTGGCCGACGGCGACAGCATCGCGCTCGACCACACCTCCGCCGCGACCACCATCGAGGAGCTGCTCACCACCGCCTCGCTGCTGGTGAACGGCGGTGCCATCCGCAACCTCACCACCATCGTGAACGGGCTCGGCAACGCCGTCGGCGAGCGCGGCGACCGGATGGCCGAGCTCATCGACCGCTCCACCCGGGTGGTGCAGGCGCTCTCCGCCCGCTCCGACGACATCCGCTCCACGCTCGCCGAGGTGGACCAGCTGGCCCGCCGGATCGACGAGCAGCAGGGCACCGTCGACGACGTCATCGCCGCGGCGGGCCCGGCGCTGGACACCCTGCGCGCCAACGCGGGCCAGGCGCTCACCCTGGTCAACGAGGTGGAGCGGATCACCGCGCAGATCGGCCGCTTCCCCGGTGTCGACGGCGAGCGGACCACCGGCATGGTCGCCGACATCAACACCATCGCCGCCCAGCTCAATTCGGCGGCGCAGAACCCGAACGCCAGCGTCGCCGCGATGAACGCGCTGCTCGGACCGGTCATGGCGGTCACCGTGAGCACATCGGCCAGCACCGACGCGGACTGGCAGGACCTGGCCATCGGCGCGCTGCCCGACCCCAACCACCCCGGCGATCCGGAGAGCAGGCTGCCGGACCAGCGGGACTGGCAGAACTTCATCGGCACGCTCACCTACACCCTGCTGAAGCTGCAGGGCCGGATCACCGGGGGCGCGCGGTGAGCGCGCTGGAGCGGCCCGCTCGGCTGCTGGTCGGGGCCGTCGCCGCGGTGCGGGCCCGGCGCAGCGCGGTCTCCGCGCTGGCGCTGGCGCTGACCCTGGTCGTCGGGGTCGGGTACCTGGTCTTCGGCTCGCTCGGGGTGAACCCGGCGGCGGAGACCATGCGGGTCAGGGTGCACCTGGCCGATTCCGGCGGCTTGCTCGCCGGGCAGAACGTCACGCTGCGCGGGGTGCCGATCGGCACGGTCGAGGCAGTCGAGCTGACCGGGGCCGGGCTGGTCGCCACCGCGGTCATCGACGCGCACACCGCGGTCCCCGCCGACGGCGAGGTGCGGGTGGCGAGCCTGTCGCTGGCGGGGGAGCAGTACCTGGACTTCCGGCCCGACCGGGACGGCGGGCCCTACCTCGCCGACGGCGCGGAGATCGCGGTGCAGCGCACCAGCACCCCGACCCCGCTCTGGAAGACGCTCTCGCAGCTCGATTCCACGCTGGCGCAGGTGGATCCGGCGCAGCTGGCGGCGGTGGTGGACGAGCTCGGGGTCGGGCCGGAGGGGCCGGAGAAGCTCGCCGACCTGCTCGACAGCGGGATCTTCCTCGCCTCGACGCTGGATTCGGTGCTGCCGCAGACGGTCTCGCTCATCCGGGACAGCAGGCAGGTGCTCGGCACGGTCCGCGACCTCGCGCCCGGGCTCGGCGACTTCGCCGCGGACGCGAACGCGGCGCTGGCCGGGGCGGAGGCCAAGTCCGGCGGGTACGTCGAGCTGCTGAACGCCGCTCCCGGCACGCTGCGCGCGCTCGACGCGATGCTGGCGCGGAACTCGCCGAGCGCCGCCGAGCTGCTCGGCAACCTCGGCGTGGTCGCCGAGACCACCGGGCCGCGGGTCCCCGCCTTCCAGGAGTTCTTCTTCCCCACCGAGCGGGCTGGCTCCACGCTCGACGCCATCGCGGTGGCCTTCCACGACGGCGGCGTCTGGGGGCTGGTCAACCTCTACCCCCGCTACGCCTGCGACTACGACCTGCCGCGCCGCCCGCCCTCGCTCCCCGACTTCCCCGAGCCCTACCTCTACACCTACTGCCAGGACAACGACCCCTCGGTGCTGATCCGCGGCGCCCGCAACGCGCCGCGCCCGCCCGGCACCGAGATCCCCGGCGCCCCGCCCCCCGGCGAGGCCGCCGACCGCCAGGCCACCCCCACCCCCATCGGCCCGCTCTCGCTCCCGCTCACCTTCGCGGGCCCCCCGCTGCCACCCCCGCCCCCGGCCCCGCAACGCTGAGAGGAACCACCATGAGTGACACCGACACCGCCGTTGACGCCCGGCCGGACGCCGCCGCAGGCGGCGAAAGCACGCCCGCCGCAGCGGAACCGGCGGGCGCCGCGGCGAAGCCCGCCGATCCCCCGACCGGCACCCCGGTCGAGAATGCCACCGCAGGTGGCGGCGAGAGTCGCCGCAGGCGCTACCTGCGCGTCGCGCGCAAAGCCGCCCTGCCGGTCACGGCACTGATCGCGATCGCCGCGATCACGGCCGCGATCGTCCTCGGCGTCCAACTGCGCAACGAGCGGGACATCGACGCGGCCGCCGACGCCGCCCTGGAAGCGGCGAAGACCTACGGCGTCACCCTGACCAGCGTCGACTCCAACAACCTGGACGCGGGCTTCACCGCGGTCCTCGACGGCTCCACCGGCGAGTTCCGCGACATGTACACCCGCTCCAGCGGCCAACTCCGCGAACTCCTCCTGGAGAACAAGGCAACCGGAAAGGGAACGGTCCTCGACGCCGCCGTCAAGTCGGCGACGGAGACCGAGGTCGAGGTCCTCCTCTTCATCGACCAGACCGTCACCAACGCCGCATCGGCGGACCCGAGGGTCGACCGCAGCCGAGTCGAGATGACCATGCAGCTGGTCGACGGCCGCTGGCTCGCCAGCCGCGTCTACCTGCCCTGAAACACCCCCGTCCGATCCGGGAGATCTCTCGCACCCAGACGAGAACGAAATTCTCCACCTGAGATATCATTGTTTCCGAGGAGCTACCCATGACCGACTTCGACACCGTCGACTACTTCACCGACCCGAGCCTGGTGCCGGACCCGCACCCCTACTTCGACCACCTGCGCGCCCAGTGCCCGGTCAAGCAGGAGCCGACCTTCGGCGTCTACGCCGTCACCGGCTACGAGGAGGCCACCGAGGTACTGCGCGACACCGAGCAGCTGTTCTCCTCGGCCATCGCCGTCGGCGGCCCGTTCCCGCCGCTGCCGTTCCAGCCCGAGGGCGACGACATCACCGAGCAGATCGAGCAGCACCGCTCGCAGCTCCCGATGTTCGAGCACATGGTCACCATGGACCCGCCGCAGCACACCTACGCCCGTTCCGTGCTGAACCGGCTGCTCACCCCGGCCCGGCTCAAGGAGAACGAGGCGTTCATGTGGCGCCTGGCCGACCAGCAGCTGGACGAGTTCCTGGCCGAGGGGAAGTCGGAGTTCCTCGCCGAGTACGCCAAGCCGTTCTCGCTGCTGGTCGTCGCCGACATGCTCGGCGTGCCGGAGGAGGACCACCAGCAGTTCCGGGTGGTGCTCGGCGCCGAGCGCCCCGGCTCCCAGGTGGGCTCGCTGAAGAGCGAGATCGTCGCCTCGAACCCGCTGGAGTGGCTGGACGACAAGTTCGTCCAGTACATCACCGACCGCAGGGAGAACCCGCGCGACGACGTCCTCACCTCGCTGGCCCAGGCCAAGTACCCGGACGGCTCCACCCCCGAGGTGATCGACGTGGTCCGCTCGGCCACCTTCCTCTTCGCCGCGGGCCAGGAGACCACCGCCAAGCTGCTGAGCGCCGCCATGCGGGTGCTCGGCGACCACCCCGAGGTGCAGCAGGCGCTGCGCGACGACCGCAGCCTGATCCCGAACTTCATCGAGGAGACGCTGCGCATGGACTCGCCGGTCAAGTCCGGCTTCCGGCTGGCCAAGCGCGCCACCACGATCGGCGACGTCGACATCCCGGTCGGCTCGACGGTCATGTTCTGCCCCGGCGCCGCCAACCGCGACCCGCGCCGCTTCGAGAACCCGCACGAATTCCGGTTGGACCGCAAGAACTTCCGCGAGCACATGGCCTTCGGCCGCGGCGTGCACTCGTGCCCCGGCGGGCCGCTCGCGCGGGTCGAGGGCCGGGTCTCGATCGAGCGGATCCTGGACCGGATGCTCGACATCCGGATCGACGAGGAGCGGCACGGCCCGGCGGGCGAGCGCCGCTACGACTACGAGCCCACCTTCATCCTGCGGGGCCTGAGCAACCTGCACATCACCTTCACCCCCCACTCCTGAACGACAACGGAAGAGAGGTCCACGATGACCGGACGGGTCGACGGCAAGGTCGCCTTCATCACCGGCGCGGCGCGCGGCCAGGGCCGCAGCCACGCGGTGCGGCTGGCCCAGGAGGGCGCCGACATCATCGCGCTCGACGTCTGCAAGCAGCTCGACAACGTGCCCTTCCCGATGCCCACCGCCGAGGACCTGGCGGAGACCGCCGACCTGGTCAAGGCGGCGGGCGGGCGGGTGGTCACCATCGAGGCCGACGTCCGCGACTACGACGCGGTCAAGGCGGGGCTGGACGGCGCCGTCGAGCAGCTCGGCAAGCTGGACATCGTCATCGCCAACGCCGGGCTCGCCAACGAGGGCGGCGCGCTGGTAGAGATGCGGGAGGACCTCTGGGACGACATGATCGGGGTCAACCTGACCGGCGTCTGGAAGAGCGTCAAGGCCGCCATCCCGCACCTGCAGGCGAACGGCAGCGGCTCGATCGTGCTGACCAGCTCGGTCGGCGGGCTCAAGGCCTACCCGAACGTGGGGCACTACGTCGCCGCCAAGCACGGCATCGTCGGGCTCATGCGCACCTTCGCGGTGGAGCTCGGTTACCAGAACATCCGCTGCAACTCGGTGCACCCGACGCACGTCAGCACCGACATGCTGCTCAACGAGGGCACCTACAAGCTCTTCCGCCCCGACCTGGAGAACCCGGGCCCGGACGACCTCAAGCCGATCTGCCAGATGTTCCACACCCTGCCCACCCCGTGGGTGGACGCGATCGACGTCAGCAACGCGATCCTCTACCTGGTCTCGGACGAGGCCCGGTTCATCACCGGCGTCCCGCTGCCGGTGGACGCGGGCTCGATGCTGAAGTAGCGCGGTGCAATTCGGAGTGTGCCTGCCGTGCCTCGGTGAGTTCGCCGAGCCGCGGCGGGTGGCCGAACTCGGCCGCGAAGCCGAGGAGGGCG
Source organism: Nocardia sp. NPDC057353 (assembly GCF_042667085.1). NCBI lineage: Bacteria > Bacillati > Actinomycetota > Actinomycetes > Mycobacteriales > Nocardiaceae > Nocardia > Nocardia sp. NPDC057353. Next base: position 3,674 of record NZ_JBHVAK010000014.1, on the reverse strand, counting down.
GGTGGGACGGGGTCTTCGTCTGGGACCACGTCGTCTTCCCGTTCGGCGAGGTCGAGGTGGCCGATCCGTGGGTGCTGCTCACCCTGCTGGCCGCGGCCACCACGCGCATTCGGCTCGGGCCGCTGGTGACCCCGGTCGCCCGGCGCAGGCCGGGCACATTGGCGAGACAGACCGCGAGCGTCGACCGGCTGGCGAACGGGCGGCTGGTGTTCGGCGCCGGGCTCGGCTTCACCCTGGACGCCGAGTACGGCAGCTGGGGTGAGCCTGTCGAGCCGAGCGCGGTCGCCGCGCGGCTCGACGAGGGGCTCGACCTGCTGGCCCGGCTGTGGTCGGGCGAGCCGGTCTCGTTCCGTGGAAAGCACTTGCACGCCGAGGTCGGCGCCTTCCTCCCCGCCCCGGCCCGCCGCCCGCCGATCTGGATCGGCGGCAACTGGCCGAGCCTGCCGCCCCTGCGCCGCGCCGCCCGCTGGGACGGCTTCGCCCCCATGATCATCGGCCCCGACGGCTCCTTCACCCCAACCCCCGAGGTGGTCCGCGACATCGAGGCGCACCTCGCCGACCTCCGCGCCGCGGGAACCCTGTCGCCCGCCGCGGCCGGGGTGGCGGTGGGCGCGCCCGCCGCGGTGGGCGATCCGCCGCCCGAGCGCGCGTTCGACCTCGTGGTCACCGGCAGCACCGACGGCGCGGAACCGCGCCGCGCGGCCGACACCACCGCGGCGGTGGAAGAAGCGGGCGCCACCTGGTGGCTCGAGGGCTTCGGCCCCGGTCCGGGCGAGTTCGAGCGCGCCCGCCGCCGGATCGGGGCGGGCCCGCCCCGGTGAACTCCGCGCTACTCTCGGATCGAGAGTCTCTCTTTCCGGGAGAGATCGGCGGAAGGACACGGACATGCCTGCGGCGAAGGACACCCGATCGGACACGGCCCGCGCGCTGCGCGACGCGCTGCGCGCCCAGGCCACCAGGACGGTGGTGTTCCACTCCGCCGTCGCCGCCAGGCTCGGCATCACCGTGACCGACCTGAGCGCGCTGAACATGCTCAGCATGGCCGGGCCGCTCACCCCCGGCCAGCTCGCGGACCGGCTCGGCATCACCAGGGGCGGCGCCGTGACGACCGTGGTCGACCGGCTGGAGAAGGCCGGGTACGTGCGGCGCAGCCGCGACTCCGAGGACCGCCGCCGGGTCCGCGTCGAGCTGGTCGCGGTGCGCGCCGACGTCGCCGTCGCCCCGCTCTTCGGCGCCATCGGCCAGAGCATCCCGGACGACGAGGAAACCCTCGCCACCCTGCTCGCCTTCGTCGAGACGCTGAACGCCGCCCTGGAGCGCGGCACCGAGCGCGCCGCCGCCGACCGCGGCTGAATCCCGCACCTGCCTGGCGTTCCGCACGGTGAAATGGTAACTCTTGAATATGAGAATATAGTTCTCATCGAGAGGTACGGCGAGGAGGCAGGCCGAGATGCTGTTCGAGTTCGACTCCGACCAGCGGCTGTTGCGCGAGACGGTGCGTGACGTCGCGGCGAAGGAGTGCCCGCCCGCGCTCATCCGGGACATCGTCGACCGGGGTGCGGACCCGGCCCCGCTCTGGCAGACCTACGTCGGCCTCGGCTGGACCGAGCTGACCGAGCCGGGCGAGACCGTCGAGCTCGGCATCCTCTTCGAGGAGCTGGGCCGGGCCACCGACCCCACCCCGTTCCTCGCCACCATGTCGCAGTTCGCGCCGCTGGTGCCCGGCATCGGCAAGGTGGATCGCCCCGGCGCCGCGGTCTACGAGGGGGTCACCGCCGCACCGGACGGCACCGGCTGGCGGCTCACCGGCACCGCGCACCACGTGCTCGACGGCGACCGGGCCGAGCGGTTCGCCGTGGTCACCGACGTGGGCGTCTTCGTGGTCCCCGCCGGCGCGGTGACGGCGCGGCGCACCTCGGTCTTCGACCCGGTGCTGCACCTGGCCGAGGTCACCTTCGACGGGGTCCGGCTCACCGACGCCGACCGCAGCACCGTCGACGTGGAGCGGGCCAGGCAGTACGCGCTCACCGGGCTGGCGCTCACCACCGTCGGCGCCTGCCGCCGGATTCTGGACCTGGTGCTGGAGCACGTGCGCAGCCGCAAGCAGTTCGACACCGTGATCGGTGCGTTCCAGGCGGTGCAGCACAAGGCCGCCGACATGCACATCGCCATCGAGCGGGCCCGCGCGCTCGGCTTCTTCGCCGCGCTCTGCCTGGCCGAGGACGACCCGCGGCGCAGGCTGGCCGCCTCGATGGCCAAGGCGGCGGCGGGGGAGTGCCAGTCGGTGGTGTTCCGGCACGGCGTCCAGCTCTTCGGCGCCATGGGCTTCACCTGGGAGAACGACCTGCAATTCGCGCTCAAGCGGGCCAAGGCGGGCGAGCTGCTGCTCGGCGGCGCGGCCGAGCACCGGGCGCTCGTCACCGAGGAGTACCGTGCAACTCTCGTTTGATCCCGAGGTCGAGGCGTTCCGCGCCGAGTTCGTGGAGTTCCTGAGCAAGAACCAGCCGAGCGCGGACGAGGCCGTCGAGCGCTCGAAATCCAGTGCGGACGTGCCGGAGTGGGCGCGGCGCTGGCAGCGGCTGCTCTTCGACAGCGGCTGGCTGCTGCCCGCCAACCCCCCGGAGTTCGGCGGGCGCAATGCCACGGTTCTCCAGCAGTACGTGCACCTCGAGGAGCTCTCCAAGCGGCGGATCTACCACTCGTTCAACCCGCAGGGCGTCGGGATCATCGCCGCCTCGCTGCTCTCCTTCGGCACCGAGGAGCAGAAGCGCGAGTGGGCGGTCCCCATCCTGCGCGCGGAGATTACCGCCGCGCTCGGCATGAGCGAGCCCGGCGCGGGCTCGGACCTGGCCGGGCTGCGCACCCGCGCGGTGCGCGACGGCGACGTGTACGTCGTGGACGGGCAGAAGGTCTGGACCTCCGGCGCGCACGACGCCGACGTGCTGCTCACCTTCGTCCGCACCGACCCGACGGCGCCCAAGCACAAGGGCATCAGCGTGCTGCTGATCCCCACCGACACCCCCGGCGTCACCCGCCGCCCGTTCCCCTCCGCCTGCGAGCCGGACGACCTGGACTTCAACGAGGTCTACTTCGAGGGCGTCCGGGTGCCGGTCGGCAACCTGGTCGGCCCGGAGAACGGCGGCTGGACCGTCGCCAACGGCTCGCTCGGCCACGAGCGCACCCTGCTCTGGCTCGGCTACGCGGACCGCATGCAGGACCTGCTCGCCGACTTCCGCCCGCACACCGTCTTCGACCGCGACGCCTACGCCGGGCTGGTCATGGACAGCTACGCGCTGCGGCTGCTCGGCTCGGCCGCGCTCGCCAGGGAGGCCCGCGGCGAGCAGGACGTGCCCGCGCTCTCGGTGCTCAAGGTGCTCGGCTCGGAGGCGGTGCAGACCGCCACCGAGCACGCGCTGACCGCGGTCGGCAGCGGCGGCCTCGCCTCGCCGGCGATCAGCTCGCCGCCGAGCCCGCTGAACCTGGAGAACTTCTGGTGCGGCTGGTTCGAGCGCTACCTGCGCAGCTTCGCGGGCACCATCGCGGGCGGCACCTCGGAGATCCAGCGCAACATCATCGCGCAGCGGGTGCTCGGCCTGCCGCGCGCCTGAGCACCAGCGCAACATGGCATGTGCGGCTGGTGAGTAGCTGATATCGGCCGGTGCGTACTGCGTTGC